>NZ_JAVFVN010000813.1:0-446 GCF_030910085.1 Stenotrophomonas maltophilia group sp. RNC7
TTGGACGAGCATCCATCAGCTCGCGTCCCTATCCTTCTGCGTCACCCCATTGCTCATAACGGTTTACGGTGGTACAGGAATTTCAACCTGTTGTCCTTCGACTACGCCTTTCGGCCTCGCCTTAGGTCCCGACTTACCCTGAGCGGACGAACCTTCCTCAGGAACCCTTAGGCTTTCGGCGGACATGATTCTCACATGTCTTTTCGTTACTCATACCGGCATTCTCACTTGTGTACAGTCCAGCAGTCCTTCCGGTCTACCTTCAACCCGGTACACAACGCTCCCCTACCCCTGATACATAGTATCAAGCCATAGCTTCGGTGGTGTGTTTAGCCCCGTTACATTTTCGGCGCAGAGTCACTCGACCAGTGAGCTATTACGCACTCTTTAAATGATGGCTGCTTCTAAGCCAACATCCTGGTTGTCTAAGCAACTCCACATCCTTT
>NZ_JAVFVN010000814.1:0-1274 GCF_030910085.1 Stenotrophomonas maltophilia group sp. RNC7
GTGCCGGCCGCTGGCCGGCTTGCCCTGGACACCGGTTCCACGTGGTTGCCGGCCAGCGGCCGGCACGACCGGTAACCGCCTGCTCGGTTACTGCCGCAGCTCGCGGTAGGTCGCAGCCGGGGCGGCGATGCCGGGGCTGGCACGCCAAGGGTTGATGTCCAGGCCACCACGGCGGGTGTAGCGGGCCTCAACCTCGAGCCAGTGCGGCTGGCAGCGCGCGGACACCTCGCTGAAGATCCGCTCGACGCACTGCTCGTGGAACTCGGCGTGCTCGCGATAGCTGACCAGATAGCGCAGCAGGCCGGCGCGGTCGATCTTCGGCCCACGGTAACGCAGGCTGACCGTGGCCCAGTCCGGCTGGCCGGTGACCGGGCAGTTGGACTTCAGCAACGCCGAAACCAGGGTCTCCTCCACCACCTCGCCCGCATCGGCGGCAAGGAAGTCGGCCTGCGGCGGGCCGTAGCAATCGATCTCCACGTCCAGCCCGTCGATGGATTCGCCGAGCGGCGTCTCGCGCAGACCCGGCAGGCCGAACTCGACCTGGACCGGCGCACCGGCGCAGGCCGACAGATCCGCCACCAGGCGCTCGCGCAGTGCCTCGGCGCTGTCGATGCGGGTGCTGTTGAGGGAGTTGAGGTACAGCTTGAACGACTTCGATTCGATCAACCGCGGCGAGGTGCATGGCACCTGCACGGTGGCGACGGCGACCTGCGGCTTGCCACGCGGGTCGAGCCAGCTCAGCTCGAAGGCGTGCCAGCGGTCGTGGCCGACAAACGGCAGCGCGGCGTCATCGAGGCCGATCTCGGCGCGGGCGCCGCTGCGCGGGATCGGAAACAGCAGGCCGGGATCGTACTGCGACGGGTAACTGACCTCGCGACCGAGGCTGGAATCCTGTGGGGTGTTCATGGGACGCATTGTATCGCGCGGAGGGCGGGCCTTCGGCCTGGCCGGCCAACGGCGGAGCCCCTCCGTGGTGGGGTGTTGGGGCGTCGAAAGCCTGGATTCCCGGGAGTGGGCCGGGCGGATGGGGCTGGCGGGGACGCCGTGAATCCGTCCCTGGAGGCTTAGCCGCGCCATCCATGGCGCGGATACCCCGCCAGGGGGCCCCCGCCCCCCCCCCCCCCCCCACACAAATCCCCCCCCCAACACACCCCCAAACAAACAAAAAAAAACCCCCCAAAAAACCACCCACACCAAAAAAAAAAAAAAATAATAGATCACCACCCACACACAAACAACCCCAACACGTAAAAAAAACAAACACAACCAACAAA
>NZ_JAVFVN010000863.1:0-486 GCF_030910085.1 Stenotrophomonas maltophilia group sp. RNC7
ACATAACCTTACCATATATTACCTAATAAAAATAGTTCAAAACATCTTTATTTATACTAACAGCCGAACGCAAATCAAATTCTTAGAGGATACGGAATTGCTTTTAATTGTACTTTATTTCAAACTAACGCGAGAAATCCCTTGTTTCAATGTAAGTTTTCATCTTTTACATTATATTTAAAAAGCAGCTATGGAATTGAGCATTATCGCTTTATCTGCTTTATTTAATTATTTTATGATATATATATGAAAAGAAATTTTTGGTAAAATAATGATATGTTTTTTAGTATCTTATAAATGTTTTAGGGGGAATAGCAGTTGAGAGAAATGTTTCAAGGTTTCATAAGATATACTGAGAAAGAATATAAAGAATTATGGGATGACGCTTTATTTGTTGTAGATACAAATGTATTAATAAACTTTTACAAATATACAACAAAAGATACATATAAAATGTTTTTTGATATTCTTAAAGATTTAAAGAAT
>NZ_JAVFVN010000868.1:0-346 GCF_030910085.1 Stenotrophomonas maltophilia group sp. RNC7
AGTAAATGACTCATTGATTACTGAATACCCAATATATGATTCAAAATCGAGCTGAATGATTGGGGCTTTAGTACTTTCTATCGGATATGTTTCTGGTAAAATCACATCATCACTTAGTTGAAACGGTTCTGGTGTATGACTCGCCTCGTACCTATCAAAGGAAAGTCTCAATGAGTTGCTCGAATCCAGCTCAGTCAGCCCGATAAAATTAACATATTCTATCATCATCAAGTCTCTATACTCCATTGTCGCACCTCTTTTTTATTCCGGCGGCCCACTTTCCCAAAACACACTTCGGCTATGTCCCATATCTTCAACAACACTATCGTACCCTACAAATAAAATC
>NZ_JAVFVN010000877.1:0-400 GCF_030910085.1 Stenotrophomonas maltophilia group sp. RNC7
GATTTATTATCTACATGGTTTGATGGTTATGATTATGATACTGAAGATAAGACTTGGGATACAGCTTTAGAAATCTTAAGCCCTGACAAGATTTATGACATTATAGAAAATATTAATTCTTATACAAAGACATACAATGAAATTGCTATACCAATAGATGCAATTAAGCACCAATCATTAAAGTTGTTTGCAAGACTGGCGTAGATACAAGTTTATAATAAATAGGTTCTTTTCTGGGGAAACAAAACGAAGCATTAAACACAATGAAGAATAAATCGCTATAAAATCTAATTTTCTGTAATTAATATTTTGAAATATTAGTTAGTTTGTGAAGTATTACCTAATCTCTCTAAAGGATTAGATAATATATAAAAAATACCATTCAGGTCGCATGAAAGGA
>NZ_JAVFVN010000882.1:0-977 GCF_030910085.1 Stenotrophomonas maltophilia group sp. RNC7
TTAGTAATAGCTTGTAAATCAATTTCCTCTACATGTACTTCTAACTGGGTTTCTAACCAAGATCTAACAGATTTAACATTTGACACGTAAGCCTTTTCATTTAACTTATACTCTAATGGAATTATATCTTGCCTAACTTCGATTGTTTTATTATCTAGATTAATTACTGTAAGAATTGTATGTTTTAAGTTCCTCTGATCCTCTAGCTTACTTCTGAGTTCCAAAGAGAATTTCAGATATATCTTATTATTGTCATATTTCACAGTAGGATATGCAATATGAGTTATTAACATATCATTAGGTTGATCATCTTCAGTAAATGGTATCATTTTTCCACATTGTATTAAACCTTCTAATTTATCCCGGTTTATTTGTTTGTATTTATATAGAGTAGAATATCTATATCCCCTATCATATTCAAATTCTTCACAATTCTTTACTATGCTATTCAAATTATCAAATAAACATTTTAGTTTTTGGGTATTATCTTTAAATACTGTTAAATCTAAAATTCCTTCTGTCTTGCTTCTTCTCCCATCGTTTATTATTAACCCTTTACTTGCTATTCTTTTAAATATGCTATTCCAAAGATAATCAGGATAACTTTTTTCGATAGTCCATCTCATAACAGATTTATAAATTTCTAAATTCATATGTCTAGCCCTTTCTATTATATATTTCCAGTATATTACAATTTTAATGCAGTGGAAATACCATTTTTTATGTAAAGTATATCTTTATTTGGAAAGCATTTCAAGATATACTTATAGATAAAGTCCCAGCTTTTTTATTAATCAAATAAATGCATCCTTATATCTATTTTTTAGCAGGCTACAAAACCGCTCTTATAGTGCCTTAAGCCTATGTAACGTTGCCCCTATAAAAGAATACCATCAAAATATGTCAACTATTTAGTAGACATATTCGGCACTTAATGTTCAATTCCTGCAATTTTCAGTTTGAAATTTTCTACAAAA
>NZ_JAVFVN010000883.1:0-586 GCF_030910085.1 Stenotrophomonas maltophilia group sp. RNC7
CCGGATCAGGCGCCTTCCCGGTCCGTCCAATCGTTTCACGCTAACGACGAAATCGACGGGGCGAGGCGCGACAGCATCTTTGCGGTAGTCCGTCGTTTCCTCTTTGCCAGGCAAGGAGAAGGGAGAACCGGCGGCTACGGATCTCCCTTGAAAGGGGTACAGATGACTTGCGCGTGAGAAGTCATCTGTGTGACTTCATTCTGAAGCCCAGGGTTCGCAGAAGTCTTTCTCAGATCAGACCGAGACGTCTGCGTAGTTCCTCGTTCTCAGCGCGCAGCTTTGCTGCAAGTTCCTGGCGTAGCTTTAGGTTCTCGGCTTCAAGGGCAACCAGGGTGGCAAGATCATCGCCGGATGATCTTGCAGATGGTTCGGGCACTGTCTTTGCAGCCGCGTTCTTCCAATTGTAGTAGGTCTGTTCGCTCACTCCAGCCTGCTGCAATGCGGCCTTAAGAGTGGTCTTACCACCTTTTGTCGCCTTTTCGATAGAAGTTAGGATGGACGTACGTTGAGCTGGCGTGTAGGTGATGCGCTTGCGTGCCGTCGGTGAAGCGGGTTCAGTTCTTGCTTTAGCCTTCGATGTTCTGGC
>NZ_JAVFVN010000902.1:0-327 GCF_030910085.1 Stenotrophomonas maltophilia group sp. RNC7
ACTGAAATCCTGTGTATTGATTGCCAGCAAGGATATATCGATCTCTTTATTGACTTCACAATCTACGATATAGGTCGGTGTTGTCGTGCTTTGTGTAATGGATGGACTCCATGCCGTTACGCCAGTAATATTTTTGGCCCGAACACGGTATAAATGGGAGGTTCCTGGGAGAAGATTCTCATGGATATACATTTCTTTCATTCCATTATCAATAGTTTCACCATCAATCTCCACATCATATCCTGTTGCACCCTCTACCCTAGCCCATCTTAATTCGATGGAATTATTTGCTGCATATGCTTCAAGACCAATTGGGGCATCCGGTGC
>NZ_JAVFVN010000908.1:0-1941 GCF_030910085.1 Stenotrophomonas maltophilia group sp. RNC7
TTAGTAATAATGCTAAAATGACGCTTAAAATGAGCAAGCCAGATTTACCACTTTCTTTACCTATTTTTCTACCAACTACACAATTTATGAGAAAACCAATCATTAATATCACCTCATTCAAAATTAAGTGCCTCATTAAAAAAAATCTATCCTTCTATATATAGTATACCTCTTTAAAAAAAATCTATCTTTTTAAAAAAAGTACAGAAATACTATTAAAAATATTTATGCCCGTGAGTATAATGCTCCTTTGAAGCAAATGCTTCTAAAATATGTCATCACAAATGAAAGGTGGTTGCAGTATGACGTAATCAAAAGTTTAAAAATTCATTCATTATTGATAGTTATAGTTACTGCAAGAATTTGCTATCTTTTTAGATTCAATAATTAATTTCGGAGGTGGAGTTGTGACATTAGTTACACAAACATTTAAAAGGGTTATTTTAACAATTACCATGCTCGCTGCTTTATTCGCAGTTGGCCAAAATACTTTTACAAATTCTCCGGTGTTAGAAGCTGGATCAAATGTTTTTTCTGGTGTTGATGCAGGCGGTCAAAAAGTTAACGTACAAAACAACGCGAAGAGCGGTATTTTTAAAGACATGAACGGATTATTAATAATCGCTATGGGATTGGCGGGTTTTGTAGTTATTTTCGCTTTAATCTTTGCTGGGGTGAAATTAGCAACAGCACAAGGTAATCCTCAAAACCGAACACAGGCATTTATTGGTTTAGGTGTAGCGTGTGTTGGTGGTTGGGTAGTTTACAAATGTTTAGTAATTGCAGGATGGGTTGGAGGATTTGGTGGTTAAAATTTAATCACCTTACCTCCTGAGATGGGTTAGGGGGAATAATAGATTACTCTGTACCCATCTTTTTTCTTATTTGTAATAGAAAGTAGGGGTCCGATGCAGAAAATATTTATCTTACGGCAATGGGTTCTCACTTGTATAACAGCATTAATCCTATCCCTTGGGATTGGTCTGCTGCATAACCCCGTGGTTTATGCGGAAGAAGACTTAAAGAAGGCAGAAGATAAGATGGAAGCTTTCAAAGACATTAATGTTTTTGAATCAAAACAAGGTAGCACACCAAATGCAAACACTAATAAGAAATTAAATTCACTATTAATCTTGGCAATGACTGTCGGTGGCTTTGTGGTTGTAGCAAATATCTTAATAGCTGGTATGAAAATTTCTGCATCAGCTAGCAATCCAAACCTTAGAACAAATGGGATATTTGGATTAATTGGTTCAGTAGTAGGCGGATGGATGCTTTACAAGTGCATGTCAATTGTTGGTTGGTTTGGAATGTTTTATAGCAACTCCAAAGGTGGTAAAGAGGGATTAGTTAAGGATTTGAACTCTCTATTAGTGATATTAGGTGGAATAGGTGGTTTTGTAATGATTTATTCGCTAATATACGCAGGCTCAAAATTATCCTTAAGTCAAAACAATCCACATGCAAGGGTTCAAGCCTTTGTAGGCTTAGCTGCAGCTATAATTGGTGGCTATATTATTTATAAATCTTTTACAATTGCTGGATGGGTAGGTGGATTTTAAGGGATCGGTATCAATTAAGTTGTTAGGTTAGGAGGATGTGAGTTGCGAATTGAACAAGTTCCTGTAGATATGTCCAGTGAGCAAAAAGTAATCCTAGGTATTGTTTCTATGAGGCAGTTGATTTACCTAATTGTAGGCGGAACATTTATTTACACGGTGTTCCCAATAATGTGGGGATTATTAGATGGATTTGATTTTTATGTAAAAATAGGGGGCGGATTAATTCCGTGCCTACCAGTTCTGGCTATAGTTGGATATTTAGGGTTTCTAAAAAACAGTAAATACAACATGTTTTATGACTATTATTGGTTAATTCGTCTAGGTGAAAAGTCCCAATATGGCACTTGGAGGAAAGGGTCTAGAGAGTAAAGTAGGAGGT
>NZ_JAVFVN010000915.1:0-660 GCF_030910085.1 Stenotrophomonas maltophilia group sp. RNC7
CACCGACTACGCCAAGGAAACCGCTGAACTGACCCGCACGCAGATCCTGCAGCAGGCCGGTACCGCGATGCTGGCCCAGGCCAACCAGTCGCCGTCCAGCGTGATGAGCCTGCTGCAGGGCTGATCCCCCGCACCGGTTCATGCAACACCACGGAAAGGCCGCCTTCGGGCGGCCTTTCTGCGTGTGGGCGAGAGCGGAATCACGCCCCCGTTGACATTGGCGAAAAAACTTTTCGCGCAGTCCCTAAAGGTCTGGCGCGGGGTGTCGTTATTGGTATCAACGGGGCACAACACCCCAGCGGTCCTCCCCCGGGGACCTCCCCTTTCCAGCACCAGATACAACTCTCGGAGAACGGCAATGGCACAAGTCATCAACACCAACGTGATGTCCCTGAACGCACAGCGCAACCTGTCGACCAGCGGCTCCAGCCTCGCCACCACCATCCAGCGCCTGTCCTCGGGCCTGCGCATCAACAGCGCCAAGGACGACGCCGCCGGCCTGGCGATCTCCGAGCGTTTCAGCACGCAGATCCGCGGCCTGGACGTTGCCGTGCGCAACGCCAACGACGGCATCTCGCTGGCCCAGACCGCCGAAGGCGCGATGGTTGAAATCGGTAATAACCTGCAGCGCATCCGCGAGCTGTCGGTGCAGTCGGCCAA
>NZ_JAVFVN010000955.1:0-70376 GCF_030910085.1 Stenotrophomonas maltophilia group sp. RNC7
CCCGGCAGTGGTTTGGGTTGGGGGCCGCTGTGGCCGGGGCGGGTTTTTGGGGTTGGGCGTTGATTGGTTTGTGTGGGGGGGGGGCGGGCGGGGGGCGGCAACCCGGGGGGGGCGGTGGGTCCCAGGGAGGCCGCCCCGCGGCCGGCACTACCACGGTCATCAATATTTCTCTTTCTTCCGCTTGGCCGGCTTGCCCCGCTCAGGCAGCGGCGGCAGGCCATCGCCCTCGTCCTCACCCTTGTGTTCCACCAGGCGGAAGTCGATCTTGCGTTCTTCCATGCTGGCCTTCAGCACCAGGATGCGCACGCGGTCACCCAGCCGGTAGCTGCCGCCGCGGCGCTCGCCGGTCAGCGTCTTGCGGGTCGCGTCGAACTTGTAATAGTCCTGCGGCAGCTGGGTCACGTGGACCAGACCCTGTACCTTCGACTCGTCCAGCTCGACGAACAGGCCGAAGCTGGTCACGCCGCTGATCACGCCGTCGAACTGGCCGCCCACGTGCTTTTCCATCCACGCCGCGCGGTAACGCTCGTCGACCTCGCGCTCGGCCTCGTCGGCACGGCGCTCACGCTCGGAACACTGCAGCGCCAGCGCGGCCATCTCGCGGGCGTTGTAGGTGAACTTGTCCAGCGGCTTGCCGGACAGCGCATGCTTGATCGCGCGGTGCACCAGCAGGTCGGGATAGCGACGGATCGGCGAGGTGAAGTGCGCGTAGGCCTCCAGCGCCAGGCCGAAGTGGCCGTGGTTCTCCGGGCTGTAGATCGCCAGGCTCTGGCTGCGCAGCAACACCGACTCCAGCAGCGTCGCATCGGGGCGGTCGCGGATCTTCTTCAGCAGCTTGGTGTAGTCACCCGGGCGCACCTTCGACCACGGCGGCAGGCTCAGCTTGAACTCCTTGAGGAATTCCAGCAGGTCGGCGTACTTGGTTTCCGGCGGCTTCTCGTGGATGCGATACGGGGCCGGCACGTGGCGCGACAGCAGGTACTTCGCCGCCTCGACGTTGGCCGCGATCATGCATTCCTCGATCAGCTTGTGCGCGTCGTTGCGCACCAGCATGCCGGCCTGGGTGACTTCACCACGGTTGTCCAGCACGAAGCGCACTTCACTGCTTTCGAACTCGATGGCACCGCGCTTGGCGCGCGCCTTGGACAGCACCTTGTACAGCTGGTGCAGGCGCTGCACCTGCGGCAGCAGGTCACCCATCCAGGCCTTGGTATCGGCATCGTCCTCGCCCACCGCCTTCCACACCTGGGTGTAGGTCAGGCGCGCGTGCGAGTTCATCACCGCCTCGTAGAAGCGCGAATGCGTGACCAGGCCTTCGCGGTCGATCTGCATGTCGCAGACGAAGCACATGCGGTCGACCTTCGGCATCAACGAACAGATGCCGTTGGAGAGCGTCTCCGGCAGCATCGGCACCACGAAGCCGGGGAAGTAGACCGAAGTCGCACGCTTCTGCGCTTCCTCGTCCAGCGGCGTGCCGGGGCGGACGTAGTTCGAAACATCGGCAATCGCCACCACCAGGCGGAAACCGTCGGCATTCGGCTCGCAGTACACCGCGTCGTCGAAGTCCTTGGCATCCTCGCCATCGATGGTAACCAGCGGCGTGCTGCGCAGATCGACGCGGTCACCGATCATTGCCGGTTCGACCACCAGCGGCACCGAGGCCGCTTCATCCAGCACCTCCTGCGGGAACTCGAACGGCAGCTCGTGACCGTGGATGGCGGTCTCCACCACCAGCGATGCGGTCAGCTTGTCGCCGAGCACGGCGATGATGCGGCCGATCGGCGGACGGCGGCTGTCCGGGGCCTGGGTCAGTTCGCAGACCACCAGCTGGCCATCACGCGCGCCCCCGGTCTGGTCCGGCGGTACTTGCACGTTGCGCTGCACGCGCTTGTCATCGGGTACCACGTAATTGATCCCCATCTCGACGCTGAAGCGGCCGATCAGGCGGGTCATGCCGCGCTCCAGCACGCGGGCGATGCTGCCTTCGCGGCGGCCACGGTGATCGATGCCGGTCACTCGGGCCAGCACCTTGTCACCGTGCATGACCTTGCGCATTTCATACGGCGGCAGGAACAGGTCGTCGCCGCCCTCGACCGGACGCAGGAAACCGAATCCTTCCGGGTTGGCGATCACCACGCCGGTGACCAGGTTCAGGGTCTGGATCGGGGCGAAGCCGCCTCGGCGGTTCTGCACCAGCTGGCCATCGCGGACCATGGCGCCGAGCCGGCGCGACAGTGCTTCGGCACGGTCCGGGGCGGTCAGGCCCAGGCGTGCGCCCAGTTCCTCGGCGGTCTGCGGCCCTTCGCAACGCTCCAGCAGGGCCAGGATGGCCTCGCGGCTGGCGATGGGCTGTTCGTATTTCTCGGCTTCGCGGGCGGCATAGGGATCGTCGATCACCTTGCCGGTCGGCGGCAGCTTGCGGCCCGGGGCCGGGCCGGGTGCTGCCGCATCAGCGGTGCGAACCTTGCGGCCGCGTGGCGGCGCACCGCCTTCATTCAATTCGGGGAACCAGCCTGGCAGCGGCTTGCCCGGCTTGGTGGTGCGGGCTGCGCCCGCCTTCGGGCCCTTCTTCGGGCCTTGGCTGCGGGACTTGCTCCCGCCCTTGCTTGGTTTTTTGGTAGTCATCGCCCTACATGGTAGCCGTTGATGGCGTGCAGAACGGGTCAGCGCCCGCCCTGGAGGCGTTGGATGAAATAATTTCAGGAAGTCGTTGACAGCTCCCGGATTCATCTTCACAATTGCGCCTCTGGAACGCCCAGGTGGCGGAATTGGTAGACGCACTAGTTTCAGGTACTAGCGGGTAAAACCGTGGAGGTTCGAGTCCTCTCCTGGGCACCAACGAAAAAACTCCTCGCTTCGGCGGGGATTTTTTTTGCCTGCGATCCAGCGCGGGAACGCCCCTTCCTTGAGCAGGACACCGCGAGGCGCTGTTCGGAATGTCTTCACCAAGGTGTTGACACCTCCGTAACAACAGCCCATAATTTCGCTCCTCGACGCCCAGGTGGCGGAATTGGTAGACGCACTAGTTTCAGGTACTAGCGGGTAAAACCGTGGAGGTTCGAGTCCTCTCCTGGGCACCACGTCGAGAATGAGAAAGACCCGCGAAAGCGGGTTTTTTCATGCCGGGAATTTGGCATCAGAACAATGGCCGCAGCACCAGCTCCAGGCCGAGCAGCAGCAGGAAGCCAAGGAAGCACGCCCGAAACACCCGTGCGCTGATGCGCTGCCGGATCACCTGCCCCAACCACATGCCCAGCAGCGCCGGCAGCACCGCCAGTGCACTCAGCCCCAGCTGCTGGATGCCGAACGCACCGTGCAGCACCAGGCCGGTGGTCAGCGAAATCGTCGACACGGTGAACGCCAACCCGAGCGCCTGCACCAACTCTTCGCGCTGCAACCCCAGCGACTGCAGGTACGGCACCGCCGGCATCACGAACACGCCGGTGGTGCCGGTCACTACGCCGGACAGCGCGCCCACCAGCGGCCCCAGCCAGCGCTCGCGCCGCTGCGGCACGCGGAACACCGGCGCAAGCAACGCATAGGCGGCATAGACCATCAGGGCCACGCCCAGCGCAACCCGCGACCCGCTGCGATCGACCCGTACCAGCAACGCTGCCGAACCCAGCGTCACCACCACCACGGCCAGCATCATCGGCCACAGGCGCCGCACGATGTGGCCCAGTGACGGCCCGGACAGCAGCTGCCACGCATTGGTGACGAAGGTCGGGATGAACAGCATCGACGCCGCCGCCACCGGCGACAGCGCGCCACCGAGCAGGCCCATCGCCACCGTCGGCAGCCCCATGCCCGTCACGCCCTTGACCACGCCGGCCAGCACGAACACCACCACCAGCAACCCATAGAAGTACATCGATTCATTCATGCCTTCATTGGATCGGGCCGTCGCCCGGCGCACAATGCGGTCTTCCCGGCCCACCCTTCGGCTGACCCGAAGGCTCGGGCGTTGCGACGAGGGCATCACATGCGGATGGACATCGCCGACCTGCGGCTGTTCCTGGCGATTGCCGAGGCGGGCAGCATCACGGCCGGCGCAACGCAGGCGAACCTGGCACTGGCTTCAGCCAGCGAACGCCTGCGCACGATCGAAGCCGACGCCGGCACCGCGTTGTTGAACCGGCACCCGCGTGGCGTCAGCCTGACCGAAGCCGGCGCCGCCCTCGCCCACCATGCACGCCTGATCCTGCAACAGCAGGCGCAGCTGCGCGGCGAGCTGCAGGCATTCGCGCACGGCGCGCGTGGCACCCTGCACCTGTATGCCAACACCGCTGCGCTGACCAACTACCTGCCCCCGCGGCTGGCACCGTGGCTGGCCGAACGCCCGCGCCTGCACGTGGAACTGCTGGAGCGCACCAGCCCCGAAGTCGTGCGTGCAATCAGCGCTGGCCAGGCCGAGGCCGGCATCATCAGTGATGCGGTTGACGCCACCGGCCTGCAGCAGCATGTGGTGGCCGAAGATCCGCTGGTGATGCTGCTGCCTGCCGATCACCGGTTTGCATCACTGCGCAGCGTGACCTTCGCCGATGCCGCCGGCGAGACCTTCGTTGCCCTCGCCGATGGCAATGCGCTTCAGATCTACATCGAAGACCAGGCCCGCGACATCGGGCGCCGCCTCGATGTGCGCATCCGCATGAAGACCTTCGAGGGTGTCTGCATCATGGTCGGCCACGGCATCGGTGTCGGCATCGTGCCGCGGAGCATCGCGCGCCAGCATCGACGCAGTACGCATACCGTTGCGGTGCCGCTTGCCGATGCGTGGGCACAACGCCGCCTGTGCGCCTGTTTCGCCGGGTGGGCGCAGCTGTCACCGGCGATGCGCAGCCTGCTGCACCACCTGGGCGTGCAACCGCAGAAAAAAGTGTGAAATGTTGTTGACACACTCTCTGCCGTGCCGCACAATTCCTCTCCTGAGTCGCCCAGGTGGCGGAATTGGTAGACGCACTAGTTTCAGGTACTAGCGGGTAAAACCGTGGAGGTTCGAGTCCTCTCCTGGGCACCACGACTCAAGATGATCAAACCCGCGAAAGCGGGTTTTTTCGTTTCCGGGATTCGGGAACCCACACGACCCCGGGATCCATCCACGCATGGCGTGGATCTACCAAAAGAAAAACCCCGCCTTGCGGCGGGGTTTTCTGCGTTTCAACGCCAATGGTCGATCAATGCCCACCGCCCGCGGACGCCGCACCCGCGCCTGCGCCGAACGGCGGCTTGGCCAGCCACAGGAAGGTGATGATCGCCAGGAAGATCCAGCCCAGCAGGAAGAAGATGTCGTTGAAACCCATCTGCGATGCCTGGTGATTGATCATGTTGTTCAGTACCGCCGCGCCATGTTGCAGGTCGCCCCGCCCCATTGCAGTGACCTGCTCCTGCATGCCCGGCTGATAGGCCGAGATGTGCTCGGTCAGGTCGGCATGGTGCACCTGGGTACGCCGCGCCCACAGCCACGTCGTCAGCGAGGCCGCGAAGCTGCCGCCCAGCGTGCGCAGGAACGTCGCCAGGCCGGAGCCCGCCGCGATCTCGCGCCCATCCAGGTCCGACAGCAGGATCTGCAGCACCGGCATGAAGAACAGCGCCACGCCAATACCCATGATCAGCTGCACGCCGGCCACGTGCATGTAGTCCACCTGCAGGTTGAAGTTCGAGCGCAGGAAGCTGGTCATCGACAGCACGATGAAGGCCACGGTGGCCAGCATCCGCATGTCGAAGCGCGACGCATACTTGCCCACAAACGGCGTCATGATCACCGGCAGGATGCCGATCGGCGCAGTCGCCAGGCCTGCCCAGATCGCGGTGTAGCCCATGTCACGCTGCAGCCACTGCGGAATCAGCAGCGCCACGCTGAAGAACGCCGCATAGGCCACCACCATCGCCAGCGTGCCGGCACGGAAGTTGCGGTGCCGGAACAGCTTCAGGTCGACGATCGGATCCTTGTCGGTCAGTTCCCAGATCAGGAACACCGTCAGCGTCACCACCGCCACGCAGGCCAGCACCACGATCTTCATCGACGAGAACCAGTCCTCGTCGTTGCCCAGGTCGAGCACCAGCTGCAGCGCGCCGACACCAATCACCAGCGTGATCAGGCCGACGTAGTCCATCTTCGGCTTCTCGATCTGCTCCGGGCGTCCCTTCAGCTGGTTGCCCACCACCAGCGCGGCGAAGATGCCCAGTGGCACGTTGATCAGGAAGATCCATTCCCAGCTGTAGTTGTCGGTGATCCAGCCACCGAGGATCGGGCCGCAGATCGGCGCCACCACCGTGATCATCGCCAGCAGTGCCAATGCCTGCCCGCGCTTCTCACGTGGATAGATCGAGACCAGCAGCGACTGCGTGATCGGGTACATCGGGCCGGCCACGAAGCCCTGCAGCGCACGCGACACCACCAGCATGCCCATGCTCTGCGCAAGGCCGCACAGCAGCGAGGTGATGACGAAGGCGAGGGTCGCCCAGACGAACAGTTTGCGTTCGCCGAAACGGCGGCTGAGCCAGCCGGTCAGCGGCAGCGCGATGGCCGTGCTGACCGCAAACGAGGTGATGACCCAGGTCGCCTGCTGCGAACTGGCGCCGAGGTTGCCGGCGATGGTCGGCAGCGAGACGTTGGCGATGGTGGTGTCGAGCACCTGCATGAACGACGCCATCGCCAGGCCTACGGTGCACAGGGCGACGCTGGGCGGCAGGAACCCGGAGGCCGCAGCCGGCGCCGCCGGTGCGCCCGGAGCGCCGGGCGCGGCTGGAGCTTGTGCGGACATGGCGACCTCAGCCCACCTTCGCCTGCTGCTGCGGCAGGTTGCCTTGGATGATCGTGTGGATCACCTCGTCGGCATCATGCAGCTGCTTGGCATACACGTCGGTGTCGAACACCGTGCCCTTGGCCGGGGTGCTCGGCAGCACTTCGCCCTTCTGGTCGCGCAGGCTCACTTCGGCCTTCATCGACAGGCCGATGCGCAGCGGGTGCTCGGCCAGCTGCTTGGCATCGATGGCGATGCGCACCGGTACGCGCTGCACGATCTTGATCCAGTTGCCGCTGGCGTTCTGTGCCGGCAGCAGCGAGAACGCCGAGCCGGTGCCCAGGCCCAGGCTCTGGATGCGCCCCTTGTACTTCACGTCGCCGGCGTACAGGTCCGACTTCAGCTCCACTTCCTGGCCCAGGCGCATGTGGCGCAGCTGGGTTTCCTTGAAGTTGGCCTCGACCCACATCTGCTCGGTCGGCACCACGGCCATCAGGGCATTGCCCGGCTGCACGCGCTGGCCGACCTGCACCGAACGACGGGCGACGTAACCGGAGACCGGTGCAACGATGCCGGCGCGGGCGTTGTTGAGGAAGGCCTGGCGCAGCTGCGCAGCGGCGGCCTGCACGTCCGGCTGGGTGGCGATCACGGTGTCGTCGACCAGCGCGCGGTTGCGCTCGACGGTCTCGCGCGAACCGGCCACGGCCGCTTCGGCCGCGGCCAGCTCGTCGCGGGCGTGGGCCAGTTCTTCGTTGGAGATGGCGCCGGTGGCGGCCAGGTCCTTGCGGCGGGCGTAGTCTTCGCGCACGCGCTTCAGGGTCACCTGGCGGGCGTTCAGGTCCGCCTGCGCGCCTTCCACGCTGCGGTACAGGCCGCGGGTCTGGCGCACGGTCTTGGCCAGGTTGGCTTCGGCCTGCTGCAGCGCCACTGCGGTGTCGGACGGGTCCAGCTGCACCAGCAGCTGGCCGCGCTCCACGCGCATGCCGTCATCGGCATTGATGGCGACCACGGTGCCGGCCACCAGCGGGGTGATCTGCACCTGGTTGCCCTGCACGTAGGCATCGTCGGTCTCTTCGAACCAACGGCCGAACATGAAGTACCACAGCGCCAAAGCGGCAAGCAGCAGCACGACGATCACGAACAGGCCGCGCAGCAGGTGGCCGCGGCGGTTGGGGGCGGCCGGGGCCGCGGTGTCTTGGGTCTGGCTCATGTCGGAGATCTTCAGGAATGCGAGGAATCGGAATGGGAGGCGATCGGTGCGCGGTCGGCGTCAGTGGGCTGGAAACCACCGCCCAGCGCCTTGCTCAGGCGCACCGAGGACTGCACCTGCTGCGACTGCAGGCCGGCCAGCTGCTGCTGCGACTGCAGCAGGGTGGACTGCGCGGTCAGCACGTCCAGGTAGCTGCCGATGCCGGCGCGGTAGCGCTGCTGGGCCAGGTCGAAGGCAGCGCGTGCGGTGTCCACCGCCTGCTGCTGCGACTGCGCCTGCTGTGCCAACGAGCGCACCGCGTTGACCTGGTCGGCCACATCACGCAGCGCATCGAGCACGGTCTGGTTGTAGTTGGCCACCGCCAGGTCGTACTGCGCATCGGTATTGGCCAGGTTGGCGCGCAGCTTGCCGCCCTCGAAGATCGGCAGGCTCAGCGCAGGGCCGATGTAGGCGAAGGTGGAACTGCTCTTCAGCAGGTCGCCCACATTCGGGGCGACCACGCCGGCCAGCGCGGTCAGGTTGAAGCTCGGGTAGAACTTGGTCTTGGCGACCTTGATCTGCTTGTCGGCCGCTTCCACGCGCCAGCGTGCGGCGACGATGTCGGGGCGACGGCCGAGCAGTTCGCTGGGCAGCACGCCCGGCAGCTGCAGCGCCATCGGGTTCAACGGCTGCGGGCGCTGGATCGACAGGCCACGGTCCGGGCCCTTGCCGACCAGCGCGGCCAGTGCGGTGCGGGCCGCGTCGATACGCTGCTGGGCGGCCTGCACCTGCTGCTGCGCGGCCGGCACACGGGCCTCGGCCTGGCGCACCTGCAGATCACTGTCGATGCCGGCGCTGCGGCGCTGGCGGGTCAGTTCAAGTGACTTCTGCGAACGGGTCAGCTCTTCCTCGGCTACGTCGTTGAGCTGCCACGCGTAGGCCAGATCGGCATAGGCCTGGGTGATGCCAGTGGACAGGTTCAGGCGCGCGGCCTGCGCTTCAACGGTGGCGGCATGGGCGCCGTCCACGGCGGCTTCCCAGGCGGCGCGCTTGCCGCCCCACAGGTCCACGCCATAACTGAAGTCGAAGGCAACCTGGCTGCTGCCGCCGTAACGGCCGCCCATCTCGCTGCCGACCATCGATTCGGGCAGGCGCAGGCCGGTGTAGCCACCGGACACCGACAGGCTCGGCAGTTCGTCGGCACGTGCGGTGCCGACCTGGGCCTGGGCCTGGCGCAGGCGGGCATCGGCGGCGTCGAGGCTCGGGTGGCCGGCCAGGCCCTCTGCGACCAGCGCGTCCAGCTGCGCATCACCCAGTGCCTTCCACCAGTCCTGCGCCGGGAAGCCAGTGGCGCTCAGGTCGGTGTCGGCCAGGGTGCGTTCGCTGTGCAGGCTGTCCACGTCAAGCACGTGGCCCTGCGGGTTGAGGCCACGACTGCTGGCGCAGGCGGCCAGGGCCAGGGCCAGCGCTGACACCAGCAGCGCGCGCCCGGACCGGCGGAGAGTGGAATGCGGGATCGGGTTCATGGGGTCGTCAGTGAATCGCGGATTCGGGTAAGGAGGGACAGCAGCAGCGTGCGCTCGTCGGCGGAAAGATCACGCAGGGCGTAATCCATCACCGCGTCGCCACGCAGCTTCAAGCGCGCCCACAGCGCGCGGCCTTCGTCGGTCAGCACGATCTGCAATGCCCGCCGGTCCTGCGCATGCGGTTCGCGGCGGACGCAGCCCAGCGCTTCGAGCTTGTCCAGCAGCCGGGTCACCGCGCTGGGCACCTGATCGATGGCCTGGGCCAGTTCGTTGGCGGTGCACGGCGCCATGTTCGAAAGCACCTTCAACCCGATGTAGTGGGTGAAGCCGATGCCCAGATCTTCTTCAGCCATGGACGCGTCGAGTTGGCGGACCAGGCCGTCGCGCACCTGGCGCAGCAGCAGGCCGAAGCTGGGGGGAGTGGTTGCAGGACAGATCATGGGGGAGCATTCTCTTCCAAAAAAAATATTTCTCAATGGAAATATTCGATCTGGCATCGAATGCTGTGTTGCAGCAGTGGGCTGGATCAGTGAAGGCGCCTACCTTAATGACCTGGTCAGGTGGCCCGGTAGTACAATCCAGCCAATGGATGACACATTTCAGCCAGCAGACATGATGAACAAGGCAGAAATCCCTACCCCCAAACGCCTGCTCAGGGACGAAGCACTGGACTGGTTCGAGCGCAACGACGGTCCCCCGGTGGTTGGTTTCCGCTTCGACAGCCCGCAAGGGCTGGTCCGTGAAGTGGATTGGCATCATCACCAGCGCGCGCAGCTGATCTGCGTCGAGCGCGGCCTGCTGACCACCCGTACCTCGCACGGCACCTGGTCGCTGGCGCCGGGCTCGGCCGGCTGGATGCCGCCGCTGGAGCCGCACACGGTCACCCTCGACGGACCCCTGCGTGGCTGGGGCATGGCGCTGGCAGCTCCGGTCTGTGCCACCCTGCCCTCCGATCCCTGCGTGCTGGGCCTGTCCAAGCTGGCGCAGGCGCTCGCCGACCGCATCTGTGACTGGCCACCGGGCTACGACACCACCTCCGAACGCCAGCACATCATCGAGGTGCTGGTGGACGAGATCCGCACAGCGCCACGCCAGCGCATGCACCTGCCGATGCCGCATGACCGGCGCCTGCTGAAGATCGCCTCGCAGCTGCTGGCCGACCCGTCCGACGAACGCAGCCTGGCCGAATGGGCGCACTGGGCCGGCCTGTCACCGCGCAGCCTGACCCGCCACTTCCGCGACGAGACCACGCTCAGCTTCGCTCAGTGGCGGCAGCAGGCCCGGCTCTCCGAAGCCCTGCGCCAGTTGACCGATGGCCGCAGCGTCGCCGACATCGCCCACGCACTGGGCTTCAGCAGCGCCAGCGCCTTCGTCACCGTGTTCCGCCGCCACTTCGGGCTGCCACCGGGGCGCTACCTGGCGCGGGCCGGCCACGGCCTGGAAACCGGGCTGGACCCTGCGCGCGGCTTGGCATCCCCCGCCGCATCCGGATAATCACAGGATTGCGAGCGGCGACCACCGTCGCCGCCTCCCGACATAGGTAACAACGCCGCATGACCGAACTTGCCCGCCCCGTGTTCCACGGATTCGAACAACTGCCGCTGCGCGAGTACGCCGAACGCGCCTACCTCGACTACTCGATGTACGTGGTCCTGGACCGTGCCCTGCCGTTCATCGGCGACGGCCTGAAGCCAGTGCAGCGCCGCATCATCTATTCGATGAGCGAGCTGGGCCTGAATGCCGCGTCCAAGCCGAAGAAGTCCGCACGCACCGTCGGTGACGTCATCGGTAAGTACCACCCGCACGGCGACAGTGCATGCTACGAAGCACTCGTGCTGATGGCGCAGCCGTTCTCGTACCGCTACCCGCTGATCGAGGGCCAGGGCAACTTCGGCTCCAGTGACGACCCGAAGTCGTTCGCGGCGATGCGTTACACCGAATCCAAGCTGACCCCGATCGCCGAAGTGCTGCTGGGCGAACTGGGCCAGGGCACCACCGACTGGGCCCCGAACTTCGACGGCACCCTGCAGGAGCCGACCTGGATGCCGGCGCGGCTGCCGCACCTGCTGCTCAACGGCACCACCGGCATCGCCGTGGGCATGGCCACCGACGTGCCGCCGCACAATCTCAACGAGATCGTCAGCGCGCTGCTGCACCTGCTGGACAACCCCGACGCCAGCGTGCGCGACCTGTGCGAACACGTGCAGGGCCCGGACTACCCGTCCAGCGCCGAGATCATCACCGCGGCCAATGACCTGCGCAACATCTACGAGACCGGCAACGGCAGCGTGCGTGCACGCGCGACCTTCACCAGGGAAGCCAGCAACATCGTGATCACGGCGCTGCCGTTCCAGGTGTCGCCGTCGAAGGTGATCGAGCAGATCGCCGCACAGATGCGCGCCAAGAAGCTGCCGTGGCTGGAAGACATCCGCGATGAATCCGACCACGCCAACCCGGTGCGCGTGGTGCTGGTGCCGCGTTCGAACCGGGTCGACGCCGACCAGCTGATGGGCCACCTGTTCGCTACCACGGACCTGGAGCGCAGCTACCGCGTCAACCTCAACGTGATCGGGCTGGACGGCCGTCCTCAGGTGAAGAACCTGAAGATGCTGCTCAGCGAATGGCTGACCTTCCGCAGCAACACCGTCACCCGCCGCCTGCAGCACCGCCTGCAGAAGGTCGAGCGCCGCCTGCACCTGCTGGAAGGCCTGCTGGTCGCCTTCCTCAACCTGGACGAGGTGATCCACATCATCCGTACCGAAGACGAGCCGAAGGCCGCGCTGATCGCGCGCTTCGGCCTGTCCGAGGAACAGGCCGAGTACATCCTGGAAACCAAGCTGAAGCAGCTGGCCCGCCTGGAGGAAATGAAGATCCGCGGCGAGCAGGATGAACTGGCCAAGGAGCGCGAGAAGATCCTCGGCATCCTCGACAGCAAGGCCAAGCTGAAGAAGCTGATCCGCGATGAACTGACCGCCGACGCCAGGAAGTTCGGCGACGCACGCCGTTCGCCGCTGGTGCAGCGTCAGGCGGCGCAGGCCATCGACGAGACCGAGCTGGTGCCGAGCGAGCCGATGACCGTGGTGCTGTCGGAGAAGGGCTGGATCCGTGCCGCCAAGGGCCACGACGTCGATGCATCTGCCCTGTCCTACCGTGAAGGCGACGGACTGCAGGGCGCGGTGCGCGCACGCAGCACCCAGCAGGTCGCGTTCCTCGACAGCGAGGGCCGCGCCTACTCGACGCCGGTGCACACCTTGCCCTCCGCGCGTGGCAATGGTGAACCGCTGACCGGCCGCTTCTCGCCGGCACCGGGCACCAGCTTCGTGACCCTGGCCAGCGCCGAGCCGGACACCCGCTTCGTGCTGGCCTCCAGCCACGGTTATGGCTTCGTCACCCGCTTCGAGAACCTGATCGGCCGCAACAAGGCCGGCAAGGCGATGCTGAACCTGTCGGCCGGTTCGTCGGTGCTGACCCCGTCGGCAGTGGCCAACGTCGCCACCGACCGCATCGTGGCAGTGACCAGCTCCGGCAACCTGCTGGCGATCGCCGCCAACGACCTGCCGGAACTGGACAAGGGCAAGGGCAACAAGATCATCGAGATCCCGAAGGCCAAGCTCGCCACCGAACGCGTGGTCGCCATCGTGGCGATCAGCCCGGGGCAGACCCTGCAGGTACGCGCCGGCCAGCGCACGATGGGGCTGAAGTTCAACGAGCTCGACGCCTACCTCGGCGCCCGCGCCACCCGCGGCCACCTGCTGCCGCGCGGCTGGCAGAAGGTGGAAGGGTTGTCGGTGGAGTGAGGAGCACGGGGGTCGGATCCCTTTCCACCGGAAAGGGCTCTGACCCCGGACACCGCCCCTGGCAGGTGTCAACCTTGGTTGAGGTGGGTGTCAACCTTGGTTGACACGCATTACCCCGGTACACGCCAACCTCGGTTGGCAATTTCCAAGCCAATGGGATCAGAGCCGTTTTCGTCGAAAACGGATCTGACCCCGGACACGAAAAAGCCGGGGCATTCCCCGGCTTTTTCGTTGTCGGCTGGCGGGCGGTGGAGCGGCTGGCGGGCGAAGGCTGGCTGGCGGTGCTCCGGTGCTGGTGGGCGACAGAACTTTTGTAGAGTCGAGCCGGGCTCGACTCGGATCCAACAGCAGCCGAGCATGGCTCGGCTCTACATGAAGCGAGGCAGCCGAGCATTGGCTCGGCTCTACAAAAAGCGGTGCCGGCTCAGTGCGCCGGGGCGCCGCTGCCGTCGATCTTGCTCAGCTGGTACAGCTCCAGGCCGATGCGCTTGATCAGGCCCAGCTGCTGTTCCAGCCACCAGGCATGGTCTTCTTCGGTGTCCTTCAGCTGCGCCAGCAGGATGTCGCGGCTCACGTAGTCGCCCTTCTCCTCGCACAGCTTCATGCCGGCGGCCAGATTGTTCCGAACGGCGTATTCAGTGTCGAGATCCTTCTGCAGCATCTCCTCCACGGTCTTGCCCGGCTCGGTGGCATGCGGGCGCATGTCCGGGTCGCCACCCAGGAACAGGATCCGGCGCAGCAGCGCATCGGCGTGCTGGGTTTCCTCTTCCATCTCGTGGTTCAGGCGCTCGTACAGTGCGAACAGGCCCTGATCCTCGTAGCGGCGGGAATGGATGAAGTACTGGTCGCGGGCAGCGAGCTCGCCGCGCAGCAGTTCCTTCAGGCAGGCGATGACGTCCGGGTTGCCTTTCATGGGGGGCTCCTGTGAATCGATGCGGCATAGGGTGCCGCATTTCAGAATACGGTGATCTAATCGGAATCAGTCGCAGTTGCGCCTGCGGCTACAATCGGCCCACGAGTTCGGAAAGGACGTGCGATGCGACGTACATGGCGTTGGATGCTGGGCGTAGTGATCGCCATCGTGCTGATCACCGCACTGGTCCTGTGGCTGCTGCTGCACGGCAGCCTGGCCGACCTGGACGGCGAGCATCCACTGCCGGGCCTGGCCAAGCCGGTCACCATCGAGCGCGATGCGCTGGGCGTGGTCACCATCACGGCCGGCAGCCAGACCGATGCGATGCGCGCGCTGGGCCGCGTGCATGCGCAGGAGCGCTATTTCGAGATGGACCTGATGCGCCGCAGTGCCGCTGGCGAGCTGTCGGCGCTGTTCGGGCCGAAGGCCATCGACGCCGACAAGCGCATGCGCGTGCACCGGCTGCGAGCACGCACCGAGGCGAATCTGCAGGCCGCACTGGGCGACAACGGCGCGTCCGTGCGCGCCTACGTGGATGGCGTCAACAAGGGCCTGGCCGATCTCTCCGTGCGCCCGTGGGCCTATCTGCTGCTGCGGCAGTCACCGCAGCCCTGGCAGGCCAGTGACAGCGTGCTGACCGGGCTGGCCATGTACGCCGACCTGCAGGATCCCGGCAACCAGACCGAGCTTGCGCTGAGCCGCATCCGCGCGGTGGTGCCGTCGGCGCTGTACGCACTGATCGCCCACGACGGCACTGAATGGGATGCACCGCTGTTCGGCGAACCGACCGGCAACGCCACGCTGCCCGATGCCAGCCAGCTGGACCTGCGCACGCTGAAGGGAAAGCCGGGCACCGGGCAGGAAGAAGCCGACGCCGTCGGCAGCAACAACTTCGCGGTAGGCGGTGCGCTCACCGCCGACGGCCGAGCCATTGTTGCCGACGACATGCACCTGGGCCTGCGCGCACCCAGCCTGTGGTTCCGCGTGCGCCTGCGCTACCCCGACCCGCAGGCCGCTGGCGGCCAGGTCGACGTCACCGGCTTCTCGCTGCCGGGCCTTCCGGCCGTGATCGTCGGCAGCAACGGGCACGTCGCCTGGGGTTTCACCAACAGCTACATCGACACGGCGGACTACCGCACCGAACCGGCCAATGCCGCAGTGACGGTGCATGAAGAACGGATTGCGGTGGCCGGCCGGGCGGATGTGCTGTTCCCGGTACGCGAAACCGCCTGGGGACCGATCCTGCACACGCATGCCGATGGCAGCGGCGACGCGCTGCGCTGGGTCGCCCAGCTGCCCGGTGCGGTGCGCCTGGACTTCGGTGACCTGGCCCGCGCCGGTGACCTGGACGCGGCCCTGCAGTTCGCCGACCACGCCGGCATTCCCGCACAGAACCTGGTGGTCGGCGACCGCACCGGACGCATCGCCTGGCGCCTGATCGGCGCCCGCCCGGATCGCGGTCCGGGCTGCGCGCCGGCCGGCTTCAACGCCGCCCACAACCAGGACTGCGCCCCCTGGCCGATCCGCAGCGATGCCTCGCCGGCATTGATCGATCCACCCAACCACCGCCTGTGGACCGCCAACGGCCGCGTCCTCGACGGCGAGGCACTGGCCAGCGTCGGCAACGGTGGCTATGACCTGGGAGCACGGGCGCGGCAGATCCGTGACCTGCTGGCGATCCAGGAGCGCTTCGACGAGCACGACCTGCTGGCGATCCAGCTCGACGATCGCGCGGTGTTCCTGCAGCGCTGGTGGGCCCTGCTGCACGACGTCATCGAGCGCAGTGACGACCCTGTACTGAAGCGTTTGAAGGAAGTCAGCCATCAATGGGACGGCCGTGCCTCGGCCAGCTCGGTCAGCTACCGGGTGGTGCGCGAGTTCCGTACGCAGGTGATGGCAACACTGTCCGATGCACTGCTGGCACCGGCCAATGCGCAGCTGGGCGATGACTATCTGGAGCCGCGACTGGCGCAGCTGGAAGGCGTGGCCTGGCCGATGCTGCAGCAGCGGCCGGCCAATCTGCTGCCACCGGCCTTCGACAGCTGGGATGCACTGCTGATCGACGCCGCACGCCGTACCGAAAGTGAGCTGACCAGGCAGGGACCGCTGGCCAAACGCAGCTGGGGCGAACGCAATACCGCGGCGATCTGCCATCCCATCGCACGGGCGCTGCCGGACATCGCCAAACGCTGGCTGTGCATGCCGGCCAACCGCCTGCCCGGCGACCGCGACATGCCGCGCGTGCAGACGCCGAACTTCGGCGCTTCCGAGCGCATGGTGGTTTCACCGGGCCACGAGGCGGACGGCATCGTGCACATGCCCGGCGGCCAGAGTGGGCATCCACTGTCGCCCTACTGGGGTGCCGGCCACGAAGACTGGGTGCATGGCCGGCCGACGCCGTTCCTGCCGGGCAAGGCGCAGCACACCATGACGCTGGTGCCGGCGCGCTGACGGCGGCACCCACAGCGCTGCACGCTGTAGAGCCGAGCCCATGCTCGGCTGCTTCTGGCGCGGAGCCGAGCATGGGCTCGGCTCTACAGAATGCCCGCGCGGCGCTACCGGATCAGCTTCTACGCCGCTCGATCAGGTTCAGCAGTGGCCCGGTCATCGCCGTTGTCACCAGCGCCATGATCACCAGCACCGCGAACAGCCGGTCACCGAGCAGGCCAAGTTCGTAACCCAGGTTGAGCACGATCAGCTCCATCAGGCCACGGGTGTTCATCAGTGCACCCAGCCGCCACGCCTCACGGGTGGGCATGCCGGCACTGCGTGCGGCACTGAAGGTGCCCAGCAGCTTGCCGGTCGTCGCTACCGCGATCACCACCACGCACAACAGGACATCGCTGGCCTGCAGCGTATCGGCGCGCATGCGCAGCCCGGTCATGGCGAAGAACAGCGGCAGCAGCAGCGTCACCGCGAACGGTTCGACGCGCGCCATCAGCAGCTCGCGCAACTGCACATTTGACGACACCGCCACGCCAGCCGCGAACGCACCGAACAGCGCATGGATGCCGAGCATCTCGGTGACCAGGGCACTGGCCAGCGACAGCAGCAGGATGCCGAGCAGCCAGCGTCCCTCACCACCCGGCGCGATCTGCTGGCGGGCGAACCACGGCTTCACCAGCCCCAGCATCAGCGCCACGAAGGCGACTACGCACAGCAGGTTGAGGCTGGCCGGCAGCCATCCGCTGGCCTGTGCAGCCGCCACGATCAGCGCCAGCAGGCACCACGCGGTGGCATCACCCAATGCAGCGCAGGCAATCGCGGTCTGCCCCAGTGGCGCCTGCGTGATACCGCGGTCGGCAAGGATGCGCAGCAACACAGGGAAGGCCGTGATGCTCATCGATATGCCAACGAAAAGTGCGAATGCGGTGAAGCCCACGCCCTGCGGACCGTGCTGCGGGTACAGCCAGATCGCCAGGGCGACGCCAAGCACGAACGGCACCGCGATGCCGGCATGGCTGACCGTAAAGGCAAAACGCCGGCGTCCACGCAGCCCCGCCAGGTCCAGCTCGGCACCGGCCACCAGCAGGAACATCAGCACACCCAACTGGCTGAGCATGCCCAGCGGGCCCAGCGAGCTGGGCGGGAACAGGGCTCCATGCAGCGGCGGCAACAGGCTGCCGAGCATCAATGGGCCCATCATCAGGCCGGCGGCCATTTCGCCGATCACCGCCGGCTGTCCCATGCGCTTGAGCAGCGCCCCCGCGCCCTTGGCCACCAGCAGCAGTACCAGCAGCTGCAGCAGGAACAGGCCCAGCGGCGACGCCAGATGCTGCACCCAGGTGGCTTCGGCCGTGGCCGTAGCGCGGGCAACAGCCTCGGGCGCCGCCGGCCCGGCATAACGGGCCAGCAGCACGCCAGCCAGCAGCGGGACCCCGGCCCAGGCCAGGTAGCGCCATCCCCACTTCGTCGGTGGCGCCGGGCCCCCGCTGTGTACGTCCATGAACATTCCCCAATGTGCAGGGGGGCGATCATACAAAAAGGGGACGGAGGGGATTAAGTCGTTAGTGGCACAAGCGCCCCGGCCCCCCTCCGTCCCTTTTTCGGGGCTTACGCCAGTGCCTGCTCGTGCACGCCAGCGATCGCGCGCCCCGACGGATCTGCAGCTGCGGCGAAGCTGGCATCCCAAGCGATCGCCGCCGGCGACGAGCAGGCGATGGACTTGCCACCCGGCACGGTCTCGGCGGCCGCACGGCTCGGGAAGAACTGCTCGAACAGATGACGGTAGTAGTAGGCCTCCTTGGTCTGCGGCGGGTTGTGCGGGAAGCGCTTGTCGGCCGCTGCCAGCACACGGTCGCTCACCTGAGCTTCGGCATGCGCCTTCAGCCCGTCGATCCAGCCATAGCCAACGCCATCGCTGAACTGCTCCTTCTGCCGCCACAGGATGCTGTCCGGCAGGTAGCCTTCGAACGCCTCGCGCAGCACCGCCTTCTCGATGCGGCGGCCACCAAAGCCCGCACCGACCATCTTGTGCGCGGCGTCGAAGCGCATCGCCACATCGAGAAATTCGCGATCCAGGAACGGCACACGCGGCTCCACGCCCCAGGCCATCATCGACTTGTTGGCGCGCAGGCAGTCGTAGTTGTGCAGCGCGTCGAGCTTGCGTACCAGTTCGTCGTGGAATTCACGCGCATCCGGCGCCTTGTGGAAATACAGGTAGCCACCAAAGATCTCGTCGCTGCCCTCGCCGGAAAGCACCATCTTCACCCCCATTGCCTTGATCCGCCGTGCCAGCAGGAACATCGGCGTCGATGCGCGGATGGTGGTGACGTCATAGGTTTCGATATGGCGGATCACTTCCGGCAGTGCATCAAGGCCCTCCTCGAACGTGTACTCGAAACCGTGATGCACGGTGCCCAGCGCTTCGGCGGCGATCGCTGCGGCGGCCAGATCGGGCGAGCCCTTCAAGCCGATCGCGAACGAGTGCAGGCGCGGCCACCAGGCTTCGGTCTGTCCCCCATCCTCGATGCGACGACGTGCATAGCGCGCGGCCACCGCCGCCACCAGCGACGAGTCAAGGCCACCGGACAGCAGCACGCCGTACGGCACATCGCTCATCAGCTGGCGCTCCACCGCATGCTCGAAGGCCTGGCGCAGTTCAGCCAGATCGGCCTGGCGACCCTGCACGTCAGCGTAGTCGCGCCACGGCTGCTGGTAGTAGCGCACCAGCTCACCGCTGGCACTGTCGAAATAATGGCCCGGCGGGAACTGGGCGACGTCGGCACAGGTATCGACCAGTGCCTTCATTTCCGAGGCCACTCGCAGACGTCCCTGGGCATCGTGGCCCCAGTACAGCGGCACCACGCCGACCGGGTCACGCGCCACCAGCACACGACCGGCACCACGGTCCCACAGCGCGAACGCGAAGATGCCATTGAGCTGCTCCAGCCACTGCGCCGGCGAAGCGCCCTGGCGGTACAGCGCATTGATCACTTCACAGTCCGAACCGGTCTGGAAGTCATAGGCGGTGGTCAGTGCGGCCTTCAGTTGCTGGTGGTTGTAGATCTCGCCGTTGACCGCCAGCGCCAGCTGGCCGTCGGCCGACAGCAGCGGTTGCGAGCCGCCGGCCGGGTCGACGATGGCCAGCCGCTCGTGGACCAGCAGCGCACCTTCGTCAAGATACACGCCGCTCCAGTCCGGGCCGCGGTGGCGCTGGCGCTGCGACAGTTCCAGCGCATGGCGGCGCAGGGCCGGAAGATCGTCACCGGCCTGCAGGCCGAAGATTCCGAAGATCGAACACATGGGGGAGCTCCTGTTGGGGGAATTTCACGGGTGGGAGGGTGTTCGACCGGCCATCCAGGCCCGGGTGGGGCTGCGCCCGGGCACAAAAAAACCCGCATCGACCGATGCGGGTTTTCTGGTGTCCGGGCGTGTGTTGCTGTCTATCTACCCAGGGCGCAGTCCCGCATCGGCCGCGCACGATTATTCGCGCGCAGATTATTGCGGTTGTTGTTATTGACGGCGGTGGCCAGGCGGATCGACATGGCATCGACCCTACCCCGGTTTCCGGCACGGCGCAACCGTTGCGTTGGCAACCACTCCCCGGCGCGCATAATGGCCCGCCGTGAAACGTGTAATGGAAATGCAACACCGCACTGGACGCAGCGCCGCGCTGGCCGCCCTGCCCTGTCTGGGCCTGGCCGCCTGCCAGACCCTGCTCCGGCCGTCGCCCCTGCCGCCGGCTCAGCTGCGGGGCCTGGAACAACGCGGCACCGACGGCAGCTTCGAGGGTGCCTTTGATACCGCGCAGACCTTCGAACACTTCAACGATCCGCGCGCCATCGACTACTACGAGCGCGCCGCAGCGGTCACGCCCTCGACCCTCCACAACACCAGGGCGGAAGAAGCACTGGGCAGGATCTGGATCTCCGGCACGCTGCGCCATGCCGACAGCCCCCACATCAACCCGGCACCGGTGCTGCGCGCGTCCTGGCGATGCGGTGAACGTGCCTATCTGGCGGCCGCCGACCACGGCAATCCCTATGCGTTCCACGAACTCGCCAAGGCCTATCGCCAGCAAGGCGACGCGCAACAGGCACTGCGCTGGGACCTGCGCGGAATGATCTACGAGCGCTATCCGGGTTCATCGTCACGACGGCCGGATGCGGTCGCCGCACAGGGTGACACCGTGCATCCACGGGTTGCGCAGATCCAGCGTCGCGCCGACGTGGCGATGCCGACGCACAGGTCGATCTGGGCGCGCTGCTGGAAAAGGGCGTAGGCCTGCCACGCGATCCTGCGCGTGCGCTGCAGCTGTACCAGCGCGCCGGTGCGAAGGGCAATGTGTTCGGCCAGTACTTCGCCGGGCTGCTGCTGGGCCGCGGTGCGCCGGGCGTGGAGAAGGACACCGACGCAGCGGCGCTCTGGTTCGCCGGGGCCGAAGCGCAGGACTTCTACATGGCCGCGCCGAGTTACTGGAAGAAGGCGGTCGAGCCGCCGTTCTTCCTCTTTTCGGAATAGTAGAGCCGAGCCATGCTCGGCTGCTTCTGCCGGGCAAAACCAGCCGAGCATGGCTCGGCTCTACAGGGATGCAGCCCCGGCGGGATGCGTGCCGACCAACGGTCGGCACCCACCATTCTCACCCCACCGTCCTCACACCAGCAGCCGTTCCACCAGGTTCTGGTACAGCCCGGGCAGTGCTTCCAGTTCGTCCACGCGCACGTTCTCGTCCACCTGATGGATGCTGGCGTTGACCGGCCCCACTTCGATGCACTGCGCGCCCAATGGCGCGATGAAGCGGGCATCGGACGTGCCGCCGCCAGTGCTTTCCTCCGGTGCACGGCCGATGTGCTCGGCCAGCACCGCACGCGCAGTGGCGCGCAGGGTGCCTTCCGGGGTGTAGAACGGTTCGCCGCTGCGATGCCACTTCAGCGTGTACTGCAGGGCATGCCGATCCAGCAGCGCGGTGATCTCCGCTTCCAGTTTCGGCGCATCCCAGTGCGGGTTGTAGCGGATGTTGAAATCCACTTCGAGCTCGCCGGGAATCACATTGTTGGCGCCCGTACCGGCATGGATGTTGGAGACCTGCAGGCTGGTCGGCGGGAAACTCTCGTAGCCGTCATCCCAGCGCCGTGCGCTCAACTCGGCCAGGGCGGGCGCCGCCTGGTGGATCGGGTTGTGTGCCTTCTCCGGGTACGCCACATGGCCCTGTACGCCCTGCACCCGCAGCTTGGCCGACAGGCTGCCACGACGACCCACGCGCAGCAGGTCACCGAGCGTCGCGGTCGACGACGGCTCGCCGGTGATGCACCAGTCGATGCGTTGGCCGCGCTCGGCGAACAGCCGTGCGACGTGGCGCACGCCATCGATGGCATCGCCCTCCTCGTCGCTGGTCAGCAGCACCGCCAGCGTGCCGGGGTGATCGGGATGCGCGGCAACGAACTGCTCGGCCGCCACCACGAACGCCGCCACGCTGCCCTTCATGTCGGCGGTGCCGCGACCATACAGCACGCCATCACGGATCGTCGGCGTGAAAGGATCGCTGGTCCAGGCCTCGCGCGGCCCCGTCGGCACCACATCGGTATGGCCCAGCAACACCAGTACCGGCGCGCCCTGGCCATGGGTCGCCCACAGGTTGTCGACCTCGCCCAGCCGCAGGTGATCGCACTGGAACCCGGCCTGCTTCAAGCGTGCCGCCAGCAGTGCCTGGCAGCCGGCATCATCGGGCGTCACCGAGGGCCGTGCGATCAGCTCGCAGGTCAGGTCGAGGACCGCGCTCACGCGTCACCCACGCCGAAGCGGGCCTTGAAGCCATTGTCACTGAAACCCTGGCTGACCGTGCCGTCGGCGGTGACCACCAGCGGGCGCTTGATCAGCTGCGGGTACTCGCGCAGCAGCAGCTTCCATTCGGCCTCGGAATCGGCGGCCTTGCGGTTGTCCGGCAGCTGCCGCCAGGTGGTGGAGGACCTGTTGACCATCGCGGCCAGGCCACCCAGCTGCTCAGCCCACGCCAGCAGTGTTTCCGGGCTGGGCTTGTTGTCGCGGTAGTCAACGAAGGTGTACGGCACGCCGAAGCGGTCCAGCCACTTGGTCGCCTTCTTGCAGGTATCGCAGTTCTTCAAACCGTAGACAGTGGTGCTCATGGCCATCTGTGATGCTGGAAAACAGAGGCCCAGAATCTCACAACAGGCGCTCGGACACGACCCGGAACGGTACCCTTGGCAGCCGGAAGGCCATCCCCTCGTGCAGCGCCACGTCCATCGCCTGCAGGCGCGGGCACTGCAGTTCGCCTTCCAGCTGCAGCGGCTGCAGGCTGTCGACATCCACCGGCAGCGCGATGCGGGTGCTGGCCCAGCGCCGGTCACAGGTGCGCGCAACGGCCTCATCCTGGCAGGTCAGGAAGCGCAGCAGGGCCTGATGGCCACCGAAGGCCCCCCGCCACGCCCCGTCCTCCCAGCCCGCAGCGGCCCGCCACTGCAGGTGCAGGGCAGGCGCACTGCCCTGCCCGCCTTCGATCAGGGTGTGCCCATCGCCATCGGCGCGCACCACATGCTCGAAGCGCGTGGACAGGTGGGGCTGCATGGCATCGCTGAAAGCGCGCGCGCCGGCGACGAAGGCCAGCTGGTCCATCACGTTGCGATCGAACAGCACCACCGGGGCCCCGCCTGGATCATCGTCACGGCGCAGGTACCAGCGCCAGTTGCTCTGCCTTGGCGACGGCATCAAGCAGCGCAACGGTCCCGCCAGCACCGGCCCGAAATGGCCATGGCGATAGCTGAGAACGGTGTAAGGCGTGCGTCCAGCATGGACCACGTAGTGATGGCCAGGTGGCACTGGCGGGGCATGGCGCACATCGACCCACCAGCTCGCGTAGATCACGTCGCGCACGTCGCTGGCCAGCACCGGCATCGGCCAGCGCCGCGACAGTGCCCGGCGCAACCGGGTCCAGCGCGGAGCGTGCAGCAGGCGCGGCAGCATCCGTCCGAGCGCGTTGTCGGACGGATGCAGGTAGATCGCGGACTGCGCCAGGTCCTCCGGCGCACTCACCTTCAGTCGGCCAGGCCGCGCAGCAGGTCGTTGACGCTGGTCTTGCTGCGGGTCTTGGCATCAACCTGCTTGACGATCACCGCGCAGTACAGCGAGTGGGTGCCGTCCTTGCTCGGCAGCGAGCCGGACACCACCACGCTGTACGGCGGGATGTAGCCGTAGCTGATCTCGCCGGTGGCGCGGTTGTAGATGCGGGTGCTCTGGCTGAGGAACACGCCCATGCCGATCACGCTGTGGTGGCCGACCACCACGCCTTCCACCACTTCCGAACGCGCACCGATGAAACAGTGGTCCTCGATGATGGTCGGGCTGGCCTGCAGCGGCTCCAGTACGCCGCCGATGCCGGCGCCGCCGGACAGGTGGCAGTGCTGGCCGATCTGCGCGCAGGAACCGACGGTGGCCCAGGTGTCGACCATGGTGCCTTCGCCGACGTAGGCGCCGATGTTGGTGAAGCTCGGCATCAACACTACGTCCTTGCCGAAGTACGTGCCGCGGCGGGCGATCGCACCGGGCACCACGCGCACGCCGCCACGGCGGAACTTCGCTTCGTCATAGCCGGCGAAGCGCGATTCGACCTTGTCCCAGAACGGTGCCGGTCGTGCATCGACCACCGCCATGTCGTTGACGCGGAAATACAGCAGCACGGCCTTCTTCAGCCACTCGTTGACCTTCCAGCCGCCCTGGCCGTCCGGCTCGGCGACGCGGAATTCACCGCTCTCGAGACCGTCGATCACGCGGTTGACCAGCGGCCTGGTCGAGCCTTCCAGCTCATGCAGGGTCAAGGTGGCGCGGCGCTCGAAGGCGCTCTCGATGCCGAACCTGAGTTCTTCCACGCCGGGTGCCGACGGCTTGCGCAGCGACTTGCGGGCGATGGTTTCGGCGCGGACGGCTTCGGCGCTCTTGGCCGGGGCCGGCTTCTTCACAGCACGCTTGACCGCAGCCGTTTTCTTCGCCGGGGCCTTCACCGCAGCGGCCTTCTTCGGCGCAGTGGCCTTCTTTGCGGCCGGTGCGGCTGCAGCAGGTTTCCGGGCCGCTGCGCTCTTCGGGGTCGCGGCGGTCTTCTTGGCGGGCTTGGTGGCCATCAGGCGGGGTCTCCGGCGTTTCGATCAGGGTCCAGGCAGGCCAGCATTGCGTCATGCAGCTGCTGCCGGGCAGGTTCAGTCAGGGGGAGGTCGTGTTCGTCACTGATCACGAAGGTGTCTTCGGCGCGCTCGCCGAACGTGGCAATGCGCGCATCATGCACGCGCAGGCCCTGGTTGCGCAGCACGAACGCCACATCGGCCAGCAGGCCGGGACGGTCGGGAGCGACCAGGGCAAAACGGGTTGCGCCCGGTTCATCGCGGAACTCGATGCGCGGGGCGAAGCGGAAGTGCCGCAGTTGCCGAGGTACCACACGGCGCGACGGCCGCAGGCGCGACAGGTCACCACTGAGTGCCTCGCGCAGCGCCGCCTCCAGGTTGGCGCTGCTGCCATCGGCAAACGTGTCGGCCGGGTTCACTTCGAAGGTATCGAAGATGGTATCGGCCGGACCGTCCAGCACGCGTGCGCGGTGAATGCCATAGCCCTTGCGGTCCAGGGTCATCACGATCGCGGCGAACAGGCCGTCGCGGTCGGGCGAGTGCACGAACACTTCCAGCGCCGGGTCATCCACACTGATCCGGCGCACCTTCACCAGCGCCTGGCCCTGCTTCACCGGTACCAGCGCGGCTGCCTGCCAGGCCAGCTGCTCGGGGCGCAGACGAATGAAGCCCTCATCCGGCATCACCGCGAACTGGCGATCGATGGTGGCGTCGTCGTAACCCTGCTCGCGCACCAGTGCGCGCACGCTGTCACGTGCCTCGGCCACGCGTTCGGCGGCCGGTACCGGATGCTCCAGCCCCTCGCGCAGCGCGCGCCGGGTGGCGAAGTACAGGTCGGCCAGCAGGCGGTCCTTCCAGGCATTCCACAGCTTCGGGCTGGTGCCGGCGATGTCGGCACAGGTCAGCAGGTACAGGTAGTCCAGGCGGTCGCGGCTGCCGACCAGGGTGGCGAAGCGATGGATCACCACCGGATCGGCGATGTCCTGCTTCTGCGCGGTCACCGACATGCGCAGATGCTGTTCGACCAGCCATGCCACCAGCTCGGTATCGGTGCCACTGAGCGCATGCGCCTGGCAGAACGCACGCGCGTCCACCGCACCCAGCTCCGAGTGGTCGCCGCCGCGGCCCTTGGCGATGTCATGGAACAGGCCGGCCAGCAGCAGCAGTTCCGGCTTGCGCAGGCGGGGCCACACTTCGTGCGCGATCGAGAAGCGCTCGTCGGCACGGCTGCTGGCGAACAGGCCGATGTTGCGCAGGACCATCAGCGTGTGCTGGTCGACCGTATAGACATGGAACAGGTCGAACTGCATGCGCCCGCTGACCTGGGCAAACGCGGGGATCCACTGGCCAAGCACGCCCAGCCGCGCCATGCGCGAAAGCGTGTCGACCGGGCGCTGGCCGCGCAGCAGGGACAGGAACTGCTCGCGTGCATCGGCATCGGCCTGGTCGTAGGCCGGCAACAACGGCAGTGCTTCGGCCAGCGCGCGCGCAGTCAGCGAATGCAGGCCTCGCACCTGTGGATTGTTGGCCCAGCTGGAAAACAGGGCGAACACCTGGCCGATGTCACCGCGCGGCCAGTCGGCCTCGTTCGCGGCCAGGTAGCCGCGGCGCAGGGAGAAGCCTACGGTCAGCGGTTCCGGCTGGGCCTCGCCATCGAACTGCTCCTCGAAGCGCTGCAGCAGGCGGTCGCTGATCCGGCGCACCACCAGTGCGGCGCGGTAGAAGCCCTGCATCATTTTCTCGACACCGAGATTCTCGGCATCGTCTTCGAAGCCCAGGCGCGCGGCCAGGGTCTTCTGGTAATCGAAGCGCAACCGTTCTTCCGGGCGGCGCGCGACCAGGTGCAGGCCGAAGCGCAGCCGCGCCAGCACCGCACGCTCGCGCTTCAGCGCAGCCGCTTCGTCGGCGCCCAGGTGGCCCAGGCCGACCAGCGCTTCCAGGTCGCGTACGCCGAAGGCGCGCAGCGCCATCCAGCCCAGCGTGTTGAGATCGCGCAGGCCGCCGGGACCATCCTTGAGATCCGGTTCCAGGTTGTCGGCAGTGTCGCCGAAGCGCTGGTGGCGGTTGCGCAGCTCTTCCAGCTTGGCCAGGAAGAAGGCACGCGCCGGCCACAGCTCGCGGTCGTCGATGGCCTCGCGCAGCGCACGGCGCGCTGCATCATCAGCCAGGATCGGACGCGCCTCGATCAGCGCGGTCAGCACGGTCTGGTCAGCCGCCGCCTCGCGGCACTGCAATGCAGAACGCACCGCATGGCTGACCGCCAATCCGCAGTCCCACAGCAGCGCGAACAGGCGTGCCAATGCCGCTTCATGCGCCCGTTGTGCGGGCGGGTCGCCGAACACCAGCAGGTCGATGTCCGAACGCGGAAACAGTTCACCCCGGCCATAGCCACCGACCGCGAACAGCGACAGGCCGCTGTCGGCCGGCAGGCAACGCTGCCAGGCCAGGCGGATCAGATGGTCGGCCGCGCGCGCCCGCAGCGCCAGCAGGCGCTCAATGTTGTCGCCCTGGTCGAAGCGGCGATACAGGCGCGCGTCGGCCTGCTGCAGCGCCTGGCGCGCGGCAGCAGCCCAGTCCGGGTCGTTGAGCGACGCGGCCGGCGTGTCCAGCAGCGAACTCGCCGGCAGCATCGTCAGGAAACCTGCGACTCGCCCGGCGACAGCGTCAGCACGTCGACGCCGGTCTCGGTGACCGCGACCATGTGCTCCCACTGCGCCGACAGCTTGCGGTCCTTGGTCACCACGGTCCAGCCATCCGGCAGCACCTTGTTGTAGCGGGTGCCCTCGTTGATCATCGGTTCGATGGTGAAGGTCATGCCCGGCTGCAGCACCAGGCCCTGGCCCGGGCGGCCGTAATGCACCACCTGCGGCTCATCGTGGTAGACCTTGCCGATGCCGTGGCCGCAGTACTCGCGCACCACGCTGAAACGCTCGCCTTCGGCATAGCTCTGGATGGCATGGCCGATGTCGCCCAGGGTGGCGCCCGGGCGCACCGCGCGGATGCCGCGCCACATGGCTTCGTAGGTGGTTTCCACCAGGCGGCGGGCCATTACCGACGGGGTGCCGACGAAGTACATGCGGCTGGTGTCGCCGTGCCAGCCATCCTTGATGACGGTGACGTCGATGTTGATGATGTCGCCATCCTTGAGCACCTTCCCTTCGCTGGGGATGCCATGGCAGATGACGTTATTGACCGAGGTGCACACGGTCTTCGGGAAGCCGCGGTAGCCGACGTTGGCCGGAATCGCGCCCTGCACGTTCACGATGTGGTCGTGGCAGATGCGGTCCAGTTCCTCGGTGGTGACACCGGGCTTGACGTGGGGGGTGACGATGTCGAGCACTTCGCTGGCCAGGCGGCCGGCGATGCGCATCATCTCGATTTCCTGCGGGGTTTTCAGATTCACGCTCATGGCACCCATTATCGCCGATCCGGCCGCAATCTGAACGAACGCCACCCAACTGCCGATCCGGGTCATGCACGGTTCCGGCAAGGAAAGTGAAAGCGTGATGGTCTCCGCTCTTTCGTCTGCCTAATTATCACGGATTACAGACACTTACGCCTCCTAAGCTGGATCCACCGTCGTCAAAGCGGCACCGAACGTGCCGTCTTCGCCTTGTTCAACGGACCTTCGGGTCAGGGAGGTTGTTCATGCGATCCCCAGTTCGATCCCCGCTGGCATGGGCCGTGGCCGGGTTCCTGCTGTCCAGCCCGGCACTGGCCGCCGATACCACCACCTTCAATGTCACCCTGGTGGTCACCAAGGCCTGCACCATCACCGCGGCGGCGGCCACCAACGTGGACTTCGGCACCGCGGCCTCGACCACCGCCACGCCCACCCTGGGCCAGGGCACGGTGACCGCGCAGTGCTCGGCACTGACCCCGTACACGATTTCGCTGAATGCGGGCGCCAATGCCGGCACCGCCAACGACGTCACCACCCGCCGGATGAAGAACACCAACGCCGCGGTGACCGCCAACAACTATGTCGGCTACCAGCTCTACCAGGATGCCGCACACACCCTGGTCTGGGGTGCCACAACCGGCACCAACACCCAGGCCGGCATCGGCACAGGCCTGGCCGTGCCCTACATCGTCTACGGCCAGATCCTGAACCTGAGCACCAACAACCCGGCCGCCGGTAGCTACCTGGATACGGTTACCGCCACGATCACCTATTGATGGAGCACGCCCGCATGGCCGGATCCCGCCCGTGGCGCGCCACCGGCGTGGCGCTGCTCGCCCTGTACCTGCTTGCCATCGCGGCCGCCGGCGCCACCAGCCTGCAGGTGGCCCCGACCAGCCTGCAGCTGGAAGCCCGCCAGCGTGCCGGCGAATTGTGGCTGACCAACAGCGGCACCTCACCGGTGAAGCTGCAGGTACGCGTGTTCCGCTGGGTGCAGCAGGACGGCCAGGAACAGCTGCTGCCCACCGATGCGTTGATGGCCACTCCGCCAATGCAGGAACTGGCCGCCGGACAGCAGCAGCTGGTGCGGGTCATGCGTGCGGACAAGGAACCGCCAGCGGCACAGCAACATTACCGCCTGATCGTTGACGAGGTGCCCGACCTGGCCATCCGCGCGGGTGGCATGCAGTTCGTCCTGCGCTATTCGATCCCGGTGTTCGTGCAGCCCTCGGCCGGCACGCTGGCGCCGCAGCTGCAGGCCCGGCTGGTAAAGCTGGCGGACGGCCGCAACGGCGTCGAAGTAGCCAATTCGGGCAACAGTTACGCTCAGATCGCCGATCTCGCGCTGGGCAGCGCCACGCGCCCACGCATCGTCCATCCTGGACTGCTGGGCTACGTACTGCCCGGTCAGGTGATGCGCTGGCCGATCGAACGCACGGCGATCGACCGCGACAACGACCAGATCACGGCCAAGCTCAATGGCGAGTCGGAACAGACGCCACTGTCGCCCCCACCGGCTCGCTGAGGCGTTGATGGGCGCGTTGCTGGCTGCCCTGGCTCCCGCGGCGACCGAGGCCGCCGATGTGTCCGGCGTGGCCACGGCGGCTGATGTATCCGGCGTGTCGGCCGATGCGATCCTGCCCGCCCCCACCCCACTGACCGCCAGCCAGACGCTGTACCTGGATGTGTCGCTCAACAGCACGCCGCGCGGCCTGCTGCCGTTCACCGAGAACCGTGGCCGGCTGCAGGCCAGCCCCGAAGTGCTGCGCCAGCTCGGCTTCAACGCCAGCGGCGATGCACCGGTCTACCTGGACCAGATCAGCGGTGCGGTGGTGCGCTACGACGCCCACATGCAGACCCTGGCGCTGGACGTGCCGCTGGACCAGCTGACACTGCCGACCACCGTGCTCAGCCGCCCGCAGACGCGCGCCCCCACCAGCAGCGCCTCGCCCGGCGTGCTGCTCAACTACAACGTCTACGGCAGCCGGGTGGACACGCTCGGCAACCTCAGCCTGAGCTCGGAGCTGCGCGTATTCGGCGTCGGCAATGGCACTTTCGAGAACACCGCCATCAGCCGCCGCTACCAGCAACCCGGCGACCGCCATTGGCGCGGCGAGAGCGTGCGCCTGGACACGCGCTGGAGCCTGGATTTCCCCGATAGCGCAACGACCCTGGAGATCGGCGATTTCTACAGCGGGTTCGTCGACTGGACCCGCCCCGTGCGCCTGGGTGGCCTGCAGATCGGCCGCAACTATGGCCTGCAGCCCTACCGCGTGCTGACGCCCACGCCGAGTTTCCTCGGCCAGGCCGTGGTGCCCTCCACTGTCGAGCTGTATGTCGATGGCCTGCGCCAGTACAGCGGGCAGGTGCCGATCGGTCCCTTCCAGCTCGCAGCACAGCCCGGCATCAGCGGCACCGGCAACGCGCAGGTGGTGGTGACCGACGCATTCGGCCGCATGCAGACGCTGGACTTCAGCTTCTACGGCACCCAGCAGCTGCTGGCCAAGGGCCTGTCGGACTGGTCGGTCGGCGTCGGCCACCTGCGCCGGGATTTCGGCGAGCGCTCCTTCGCCTATGACGATCGCACGGTGGCCAGCGCCAGCTGGCGCGGCGGTGTCACCGACACGTTCACCGGCGAGGCGCATGCCGAAGGCGGCGGCGGCCTGGCCCAGGGCGGCATTGGCGGCTGGTGGTTGCTCGGCGCCGCCGGCGTGTTCAATGCCGCCTATGCGCACAGTGACTACCACGGCCTGCAGGGTGGGCAATGGGCGCTGGGCTACAGCTGGAACAACCGTCGCTTCAACGTCAATCTGCGCAGCGTGCGCAGCCACGGCGACTACCGCGACCTGGGCGCGCTGCAGGGCAACCTGCCACCAAGCATCAGCGAGCAGGCCACGGTCGGCCTGGACCTGCTGCGGCTGGGCACGCTCAGCGCCAGCTATCTGCGCCTGCGCTACCCCGACGGCGACGACAATCGCTATGCCAGCCTGTTCTGGTCGCGCACCTGGAGCCAACGCTGGTCGGCCTACCTGTCAGTGAACCAGAACCTCGACCGCAGCGATGACCGCAGCATCTACCTGTCGATGACTGCCAGCCTGGGCAACAATCGCCAGGCCAGCCTCTCCAGCCAGCGCAACGGCGACAGCCAGAGCTGGGTCGCGGACGTGACCCAGCCGGTGCCCGGCGATGGCAGCGCCGGCGGCGTCGGCTGGCGCGCGCAGCTGCGCCACGGCGAGGACGGCAACGGCGGCCTGGCCGAGGTCGGCATCCTCAACGATGTCGGCCGCTATTCTTTCGGTGCCTCGCGCCAGGGCGGGCTCAACCATGCCTACGCCAGTGCCAGCGGCAGCCTGGTGTGGATGGGCGGGCACGCCTTCGCCACGCGCGAGGTATCCGATGCGTTCGCGGTGATCAGCACCAGTGGCGTCGGCGGCGTCCCGGTACGGCTGGAGAACCGCCTGATCGGTGTCACCGACGATCGCGGCCTGCTGCTGGTCAGTCCGTTGCTGTCCTGGCAGCGCAACCGGGTCTCGATCGACACCCTGGACCTGCCCGAAGACATGCGTGCCGACCGCATCGAGGACTGGGTCACGCCGCGCCAGCGCGCCGGCACCCGCGTGACCTTCCAGCTGCGTTCGCGGTCGTCACTGAGCCTGACCCTGCTGGCGATGGACGGCCAGCCTCTGGAGGTGGGCAGCGAGGTGCAGCTGCCTGACGGTCGCCAGGCCACGGTCGGCTACGACGGCCTGCTCTATCTGGAAGACGTCGCCGCCGGCAGCGTGCTGTACGTCACCACCAGCCATGGCCCGTGCCGGGTGAAGGTACCGGACCCGCCCAAGGTGGTGGCGTCCGGTGCCCGCCCGAAGCCGGCACCGCAGCAGTGCATTCCGGAGGTGGCGCCATGAAGGTGCTGCTGCTCGTCCTGCTGCTGTGGGCCGGCCTGCTGGCAGCGGCGCCGGCCGGTGCCACCGCGGTCTGCACGGCGGTCGCCAATCCGACCCTGCCGTTCGGCAACATCAACAGCAATGCACCCGGCCCGAGCACGGCCAACCTCAACATCACGGTGACCTGCACCACCGCCGCGCTGAGCCTGCTGGCCACCACCGGCGTGCGCGTCTGCGTGGGCATCGGCGCAGGCAGTGGCGGCGGCAGCAGTTCCACGTTCCGCACGATGGCCACCTCCACCGGCGACACGATGAATTTCCAGCTATATAACAACGCCAGCTTCGGCCAGGTCACTGGCCTGGTCCCGCGCGGCACGCCGCCAGCGCAGGAGCTGACCATGAGCTACAACGTACCGCTGCTGACCGGCGGCAGTGGTGCGCAGACTGTGCAGCTGTTCGGTCAGATTCCGGCCAACCAGGTCCTGGCCTCCGGCGCGTACAGCAGCACCTTCAGCGGCGCCAGCGTGGTGCTGACCTGGGCCTGGAACGAAGTCCTGCTCGGCACCGCCACCGTTCCCGCCACCTGCAACGGCGGCGCCACCGGTACCAACAGCGCGAGCGCGGCCTTCAGTTTCACCGCCACCGCCAACGTGCTGCCGCAGTGCGGCAGCTACGTCACCACCAACATGAATTTCGGCAACGTCACCGGCGGCATCCCGGCCAACATCGACCAGACCGCCACCCTGACCCTGACCTGCCTGAAGAACACCGCCTTCCAGGTCGGCCTGAACAACGGCCAGAACAATCCCGCCGCCACCACCACCCGGCGCATGGCCACCACCATCGGCAGCGGCACCTACTACCTGCCCTACGAGCTGTACCGGGATCCGGCACGAAGCCAGCGCTGGGGCAACACCCTGACGGTCGACACGGCCAGCAGCACCGGCACCGGAAGCGCACAGCAGCTGACCATCTACGGCCGGGTACCGCCGGTCACCGGCCAGCCCCCGGCCGGCACCTACAACGACCTGGTGACGGTGACGATCACCTACTGACCTGCGTACCGACCAACGGTCGGCACCCACCGGACGAAGGCCGTGCCGAGCGCGGGCTCGGCGCTACAGTTGCGGCGCATCCGGCCGATACCGCGCAGCGAGTCTTTCAGCACGGTGGGTGGCAGGTGGTTCGCGCATTTCTGATCGGGGCGATGCTGGTCGCCAGCACGCCGGCCCGCGCCGAACCGCGCAGCAGCACGCTGCAGATCCGGCTGACCGTGGTCGAATCCTGCAGCGACGATGCCGGCGCTCCCCGTTGCGCGGCGCCACACCAGCGCAGTGACGCCCCCAAGGTGCCGCCCCAGGTCCGCGACCTCGCACCACCGGCGACAGACGACAGCGCAATGCCCTCCGTGACCCTCATCTACTGATGCGCGCGCTGCTGATCCTGCTTGGACTGCTGCTGGCGCAGCCCTCGGCGGCGCTGGAGCTGTTGCCGACCACCCTGCAGCTACCCGCCGAAGGCGGCCGCGCCGAACTATGGCTGCGCAATCCGGGGCCCGGCCGCTGGCAGGGCCAGGTGCAGGTGCTGGCCTGGGAGCAGCAACTGGACGCCGAACGACTGCAGCCCAGCGACCGGATCCGGGTCAGCCCCGCGCGGCTGGACCTGGCCCCTGGCAGCACCCAGCGCGTCTGGCTGCTGCCAGGCGGTCCGCCAGCATCGGTGGGTGAACAGGCCTATCGGATCGTACTGGCGCCGGCCTTGCCGGGATTGCCCCGCTACTCGCTGCCGTTGTTCCGCGGCCCAGCGGCGCCAGCGCTGCAGGCCCGGCTGCAGGCCCGCGTCGAGGCACATGGGCCTCAGGCCATGCTGCGACTCAGCAATTCCAGTACGCTGCATGGCCGCCTGCACGATCTGCGGTTCACAGCGGCCGACGGCCAATCGTCGCTGCTGGTGGCCGGGCTGGCCGGCTACATCCTCGCAGGCCATGAACGCCGCTGGCCCCTGCCTGCCCGCCCCGATGGCTATGTGGGCGGCCACTTCCGGGCCCGCCTGCAGGACGGCCGCGAGGTCGATCTGGCCGCATCTGACCCTGCCATTGCAGCGGACGCCCCCAGCGGGCTATAATCGACCGGATTCCTGCCGCCTGCGTGCGCGGGAGCCCGTCCACACCGGACGTCACCGGTGAATCCACACCTGCTGCCCCCATCCGTGCCGGGGTGCTCCGCAAGGAGTTCGGCCACGGAGGCAACAGGGAAGCCCAACCCCGGAACCGATCGCGCTTCCACGCGTCCCGCATACCTATCCCGCGGGCGGAATCGCTGGTTCCATATCAGGAGTATTGCAATGCCCCAGGTCACCATGCGTCAGATGCTGGAAGCCGGCGTCCACTTCGGCCACCAGACCCGCTACTGGAACCCGAAGATGGCTCCGTACATCTTCGGCGCCCGCGGCAAGATCCACATCATCAACCTGGAAAAGACCGTCCCGCTGTTCAACGATGCGATGAACTTCATCTCGTCGGTTGCCCAGAAGCGCGGCACCGTCCTGTTCCTGGGCACCAAGCGCAGCGCCCGCGAAACCATCAAGGAAGAAGCCGAGCGTTGCGGCATGCCGTTCATGAACCAGCGTTGGCTGGGCGGCACCCTGACCAACTTCCGTACCGTCAAGCAGTCGGTTGCCCGCCTGAAGGAACTGGAAGCCGGTGAAACCGACGGCACCTTCGAGAAGCTGGTCAAGCACGAAGTGCTGGGCCTGCGTCGCGAGCGCGACAAGCTGGAAGCCTCGCTGGGCGGCATCAAGGACATGAACCGTCTGCCGGACGCCATCTTCGTGATCGACATCGGCCACGAAGACATCGCGATCAAGGAAGCCAAGAAGCTGGGCATTCCGGTCATCGCCGTGGTCGACACCAACTACAACCCGGAACTGGTGGACTACGCCATCCCGGGCAACGACGACGCCATCCGCGCTGTGCAGCTGTACGCCCGCGCCGCTGCCGACGCCGTGCTGGAAGGCAAGGCCGCTGCGCCGCACGCCGCTTCGGTGCGCGAGGAAGAGTTCGCGGAAGCCGCTGCTGAAGGCGAAGAGAAGCCGGCCCGCCGCGCTCCGGCCAAGAAGGCTGCCAAGAAGGGCGACGACGCCCAGGCCTGATCCAGGCCCCGGGTGGACGCCCGGCGTCCACCCTCCCTGCACGCAGCCCCTGGCGCGTGACAGGACCGTGTCACACGGGCCGGCCACCATGCCGGCCCAACCCCTTTCTTTCGTGAGGTAATCCCGTGGAAATCACTGCTTCCCTGGTCAAGGAACTGCGCGAGCGCACCGGCGCCGGCATGATGGAATGCAAGAAGGCGCTTACCGAAGCCAACGGCGACATCAACGCCGCTGCTGAAGCCATGCGCAAGTCCGGCGCTGCCAAGGCCGACAAGAAGGCTGACCGCGTGGCCGCCGAAGGCCGTCTGGGCCTGGCCCAGGACGGCGGCAAGGCCGTGCTGGTCGAAGTCAACTCGGAAACCGACTTCGTCGCCAACGACGACAACTTCAAGACCTTCGTCAACGCCGTCGCCGCTGCCGCCCTGGCATCGGGCGCCAACGACGTCGAAGCCGTGAAGGCCGCCACGCTGGCCGACGGCCGCACCGTTGAAGAAGCCCGCGCCACCGCCGTGCAGACCCTGGGCGAGAACATCCAGATCCGCCGCATGGTCAAGGTCGACACCACCGGCAACATCGGTGCCTACGTCCACACCAACGGCAAGGTTGGCGTGCTGGTCGACCTGATCGGCGGCGACGTCGAGCTGGCCCGTGGCCTGGCGATGCACGTGGCCGCGCTGAAGCCGCCGCACAACAAGGCTGCGGACGTTCCGGCCGAGTTCGTTGAAAAGGAAAAGGAAATCGAGCTGGCCAAGATGACCGAGAAGGACAAGGCCAAGCCGGCCGACATCCTGGAAAAGATCATCAGCGGCAAGATCAACAAGATCGTCAGCGACGTGACCCTGTACGGCCAGACCTACGTGCTGGGCGACACCACCGTCGAGCAGGTGGTCAAGGCCGCTGGTGCGGACGTGGCAGGCTTCAAGCTGCTGATCGTCGGCGAAGGCATCGAAAAGGTGGTGGAAGACTACGCCGCCGAAGTTGCCAAGGCGATGCAGGTCTGATTCCAGCCCTCCGGCTGTGAAGCGACCAGAAGGAGCCGCGGGAAACCGCGGCTCTTTTTTTATGCATGGGCCCAGGGATTAACCCATGGCCCATCGGTGGGTGCGCACCGTCGGTGCGCACAACCGGCACCTTTGCGTTGCGCTCGAATCAAGCCGATACTCAGTCGCAGGGAATCCTCAGTCACTTAGCAGGAACGAAAATCGCGGACTGTGATGCATTCCTAGGTATTCTTGTCCCAATGGAATTGAACGACCCGACATGCCTCCCGAGCTGACAGCTGCCCTGGCGCTCTGCCGCAACCTGCCTTCGCCACCCGGTATTGCCCTGCGCATCATCGAACTGGCTCAGGACCCGGAAGCGGACATCGCCACCGCCGCCGACATCATCGCCATCGACATGGCGCTGAGCGCTCGCATGCTGCGCATCGCCAATTCGCCGCTGTATGCCAGCCGCCGCCGCATCGAGAACCTCGGCCAGGCGCTGACCATGCTGGGCCTGAACGCCACGATCAGCCTCGCCCTCGGCTTCACCGTCACCCAGGGCCTGACCGGCGGTGGCGCCGATCATGACCTGCGCCAGCGCGCGTGGAAGCGCAGCATCCTCAGTGCCCTGGCCGCCAGCCAACTGGGCCAGGCGCGCGGCCTGCGCCGGCTGGAGGAGCTGATGCTGGCCGGACTGCTGCAGGACCTGGGCGTGCTGTGCCTGGCCCAGGCCGAGTCGGAGCGCTACCTGCCACTGCTGCGCGAGGCACGCGACAACATCGACCTGGTTTCCCGCGAGCGCGAGGCGCTGGGCTGCAGCCACGCCGACGTCGGCGCCTGGGTGGCCGAGCAATGGGGCCTGCCACGTTACCTGGTGGAGAGCATCAGCCACAGCGAGGACGAGGACGCCGCCGAATCGCCATTCCAGGTCTGCGTGCAACTGTCCGGCGCAGTGGCCGACATCTGGCTGGATAACGATGCCGATGCCGCGCGCGAGCGCGCACTGCAGCAGGTGCACGACCGCCTGGAGCTGGACAGCGCGCGCTTCGACCAGGTGCTGGCCCGCATCAGCGAGGCCTTGCCCGACATCGCCAGCCTGTTCGATGCCAGCCTCAATTCGCCGGCGCGGGTACGCGAGCTGATCGATCACGCGCAGGAACTGGCCACGCTGCGCAACCTGCGCGAACTGCAGGATGCCGACCAGGCACGCCGCCGTGCCGACGAATTCGAGGCGCGCGCCAAGCGCCTGGCCGACCAGGCCCATCGTGATGCATTGACAGGCGTGCTCAACCGCCGCCAGCTGGAAGCGGTGCTGGAGGAGAAATTCCTGCGTGCCGGCCGCCAGGGCTGGCCACTGTCGGTGGCCTTCATCGACCTGGACGACTTCAAGAAGATCAACGACGCCCACGGCCACCTGACCGGCGACGAGGTGCTGCGCGCCTTCGCCGGCAAGCTGCAGGGCCAGTTGCGCAACAGCGACACCGTGGCCCGCTTCGGCGGCGAGGAGTTCGTCGCGCTGCTGCCCAACACCAGCGAAAGCGTGGCCCTGGACGTGATCCGCCGGGTGCTGGCCAACATCGTCGCCACGCCGATGGCCGAGCTGGAGGGTGGTCCGCTGTTCGTCACCTTCTCCGCCGGCGTGGCCACCCAAGGCGGCTACGAGCGCTTCGCCGACGTCCAGGACCTGCTGCGCGCGGCCGACGACGTGCTGTACCGCTCCAAGAACCTGGGCCGCAACCGGGTGATCGCCCGCTCGCCGGGGGCGCTGGGCCATGACGAGCTGTCGGCCACGGCCAGCGCCGAACTGGGCTGAACGGGACGCCCCGGCCGACCGGGCGAACCACCGGATTCTGCGCCGCAGTGCACAAAACACTTTGGCACAACGCCGCATGCGCGTAGAATCGCCCGCGATTTCCACGCACCCGAGGTCCCCATGTCCAAGCTCGCCTATCGCCGCATCCTTCTGAAACTGTCCGGGGAGGCGCTGATGGGAGACGAGGACTACGGCATCGACCCGAAGATCATCAATCGCCTCGCCCGTGAGGTCATCGAAGCCCAGCAGGCCGGTGCCGAGGTCGCGCTGGTGATCGGAGGTGGCAACATCTTCCGCGGCGCCGGTCTGGCCGCCGGCGGCATGGACCGCGTAACCGGCGACCAGATGGGCATGCTGGCCACCGTCATCAACGCCCTGGCCATGCAGGACGCCCTCGAGAAGCTGGGTGCCAAGGCCCGGGTGATGAGCGCGATCAAGATCAACGACGTGTGCGAGGACTACATCCGCCGCCGCGCCATCCGCCACCTGGAAAAGGGCCGCCTGGTGATCTTCGCTGCCGGCGTCGGCAGCCCGTTCTTCACCACCGACTCCGGCGCCGCGCTGCGCGCGATCGAGATCGGCGCTGACCTGCTGCTGAAGGCCACCAAGGTCGATGGCGTGTACGACAAGGACCCGAACAAGCACAGCGATGCGGTCCGCTTCGACAGCCTGAGCTACGACGAAGTGATCCGCCGCGGCCTGGAAGTGATGGACACGGCGGCCTTCGCTCTGGCCCGCGACAGCGACCTGCCGATGCGCGTGTTCGACATGGGCCAGCCGGGCGAACTGCTGAAGATCCTCAACGGCGCGAACATCGGCACCCTGGTCCAGGGCCGCGACCCGGCCTGAGCCTGAGCGCAAAGCGACAACCGGGCCGATTCAGGCCCGGCAGCGTCCCGTATTCGCCTATAATCGCCCGATTCCAGATACATCCAGGACCGGGCGATGCTCAACGACATCAAGAACAACGCGCAGACGCGCATGGCCAAGAGCATTGACGCTCTGAAGCACACCCTCACCTCCATCCGGACCGGCCGTGCCACCCCGGCCCTGCTGGACCGCGTGACGGTCAGCGCCTATGGCAACGCCAGCACCCCGCTGAACCAGGTCGCGTCGATCTCCAACGCCGACGCCCACTCGCTGCTGGTCACCCCGTTCGACAAAGGCATGATCAAGGAGATCGAAAAGGGTCTCTACAACGCCGAGTTCACTCCGAACACGCTGGGCACCGCGATCCGCATCAACATGCCGCCGCCGACCGAAGAGCGCCGCAAGGAGCTGGTCAAGCAGGTGCAGAAGGAAGGGGAAGGCGCCAAGATCGCGATCCGCAACATCCGTCAGGACGCGAACAAGGAAATCGCCAAGCTGGTCAAGGACAAGGCGATCAGCGAAGACGAGAAGAAGCGCGGCGAAGACGACATCCAGAAGCTGACCGACGCCAACATCAAGGACGTCGACAAGGTCGTTTCCGACAAGGAAAAAGAACTGCTGTCGGTCTGAAGTCGATGCCTTCAGTCCCGCCTCCGTTGCCTGCCTCCCTGCCCCGCCACATTGCCATCATCATGGATGGCAATGGGCGTTGGGCACAGCAGCGCCGTCGCCCCCGCGTGATCGGCCACCGTGCCGGCGCGCGCGCGGTCAACCGCACCATCGAGCGCTGCCTTGAACTGGGCATTCCGGCGCTGACCCTGTTCGCCTTCTCCAGCGAGAACTGGGGCCGGCCGCAGGAGGAAGTGGACGCGCTGATGAAGCTGTTCCTCGGTGCACTCGACCGCGAAGTGGACGAGCTGCACCGGCGTGGCGTGCGCGTGCGCTTCATCGGCGAACGCGAGCGCTTCGGCGCCGGGCTGGTCAGCCGCATGCAGCTGGCCGAGCAGCGCACCGCCGACAACACCACCCTGACCCTGTCGATCGCCGCCAGCTACGGTGGCCGCCAGGACATCGCCCGCGCCGCGCGCGCCCTGGCCGTCGAAGTGGCGGCCGGTCGCCTTCTGCCCGAGCAGATCGATGAATCGCTGCTGGGCAGCCAGGTGGCCCTGGCCGACCTGCCGCCTCCGGACCTGTTCATCCGCACCGGCGGCGACACCCGCATCAGCAACTTCCTGCTGTGGCAGCTCGCCTATACCGAACTGTGGTTCACCGAGGCCCTGTGGCCGGACTTCGACGCCGGGCAGCTGCAGCAGGCGCTCGACGCCTATGCCGGTCGCGAGCGTCGTTTCGGCCTGACCAGCGCCCAGATTGCCGCACTGGCCACCGAGACTTCCAGCCCATGACCAAGACCCGAGTCCTTGCCGCGCTGATCATGGCGCCGCTAGCCATTGCGGCGATCCTGCTGCTGCCTACGCAATGGCTGGCCGCCGCCGCCGCCGCCGTGCTGCTGATCGGCCTGTGGGAATGGCTGAAGCTGGCCGGTATCGAAGACACCCTGGCGCGCACTGTGCTGCTGGTGCTGAACCTGCTGCTGATGGTGCTGCTGGTCTGGGCCGATGGCAGCACCCTGGTCCTGTTCCAGATAACCACGCTGGCCGGCGTTGCCTGGTGGCTGGCCGCGCTGGTCTGGTTGCGCTTCTTCAACTTCGGTGCGCAGCCGTCGGCACCCTCGCGGATCCTGAAGATGCTGGCCGGTACCCTGGCCATCGTGCCGGCGTGGGCCGCGCTGGTGCTGATCCATGCCGGCGGCGATCCGCCGGGCCAGCAGGGCCACCTGTGGCTGCTGGCTGCGCTGGCGCTGGTGTGGGCGGCCGACTCGGGCGCCTATTTCGCTGGCCGCCATTTCGGCAAGCACAAGCTGGCGCCGCGGATCAGCCCCAACAAGACCTGGGAAGGCCTGTTCGGCGGCCTGCTGGCCGGTGTCGCCGTGGCCCTCGGCCTGGGCTGGCTGGCTGGCATCGATGCCGCACACCTGCCCGGCCTGTTGATCACCGCGGTGGTGGCGGTGTTCGCCTCGGTCCTGGGCGACCTGTTCGAGAGCCTGATCAAGCGCCATGCAGGCGCCAAGGACTCGGGCCACCTGATCCCAGGCCACGGTGGCGTGCTCGACCGAGTCGACGGCGTCCTCGCCGCCGTGCCGGTGTTCGCGCTGGGCAAGGAAATCTTCGGGTTCTGACCATGAATGCAGCTGCAGACCTGCGCCGGGTCGCCGTGTTCGGCGCTACCGGCTCGATCGGCGCCTCCACGCTGGACGTGATCGCCCGCCACCCGCACCGCTACCAGGCCACGGTGCTCGCTGCCGGCCGCCAGGTGCAGGCGCTGCTGGCGCTGTGCCGCCAGCACAAACCCGCGCACGCGGTGATCGCCGACGCATCGCTGTTCGCCGAGCTGCGTGACGGCCTGCGCGAGGCCGGACTGGCCACCGAGGCCCATGCCGGGCAGGCCGCGCTGGACCAGCTGGCCGCCAGCGATGCCTGCGATACCGTGGTCGCGGCCATCGTCGGCGCGGCCGGCCTGTCCTCGACCCTGGCTGCCGCCGCCGCCGGCAAGCGCATCCTGCTGGCCAACAAGGAATCGCTGGTGCTGGCCGGCGAACTGCTGACCCGGACGGCCGAACGTGCCGGTGCCGAAATCATCCCGATCGACAGCGAGCACAGCGCGATCTTTCAGTGCCTGCGCTCGCGCGATGCCAGTGTCGACGGCGCCGGCGTGCGCCGGATCCTGCTGACCGCCTCCGGCGGCCCGTTCCGTGGCCGCAGCCGCGCCGAGCTGGCCCAGGTCACCCCCGCCCAGGCCGTTGCCCACCCCAAGTGGTCGATGGGGCCGAAGATCTCGGTCGATTCGGCGACGTTGATGAACAAGGGCCTGGAAGTCATCGAGGCCCACCACCTGTTCGGCGTGCCAGGCGAGCGCATCGAGGTGCTGGTGCACCCGCAGAGCCTGGTCCATTCGCTGGTCGAGTTCGTCGATGGCTCGACCCTGGCCCAGATGGGCCTGCCGGACATGCGCACCACCCTCGCCGTTGGCTTGGGCTGGCCGCAGCGCATCGAATCGGGCGTGGCCGGGCTGGACCTGCTGGCCCAGGGCCGCCTGGATTTCGAGGCCCCGGATACCGACGCCTTCCCCTGCCTGGCGCTGGCCTGGCAGGCGATGCAGGCCGGCGGCACCGCGCCGGCAGTGCTGAACGCCGCCAATGAAGAGGCGGTTTCAGCGTTTCTTCAGGGCCGGATCGGTTTCCTGACGATCCCGGAGCTGGTTGCTAACGCTCTTTCAACACTGCCGACCCAGCCAGCCGATACACTGGAGGTCCTGTTGTCCGCCGACCAGCGGGCACGCCAGCTCACCCTGAACGCCATCGACGCCGCCTGAACGACCGCCTCGCCCAGCATGACGCCGCCGCCCTTGCCCACCACTGTGAGCCTGCATGACTGACTTCATCGGATCGGTCTGGTGGATGATCGTCAGCCTCGGGCTGCTGGTCACCTTTCACGAGTTCGGGCATTACTGGGTCGGGCGCCTGTGCGGGGTCAAGATCCTGCGTTTCTCGGTCGGCTTCGGCCGGCCGCTGTGGTCGCGCCGCGACCGGCACGGCACCGAGTTCGCCATCGCCGCCATCCCGCTGGGCGGTTACGTGAAGTTCCTCGACGAACGCGAGGTCGAAGTCCACCCGCACGAGCGCGGCCAGGCCTTCAACCACAAGACCGTCTGGCAGCGCATCGCGATCGTTGCCGCCGGCCCGATCGCCAATCTGCTGCTGTGCATCCTGCTGCTGTGGGCGATGTTCGTGATCGGCAAGCAGGATTACTCGCCCACCATCGGCCGTGTCAGCGGCATCGCCGCCAGTGCCGGCCTGGCCAGCGGCGACCGCGTGCTGCGCGTGGACGACCGCCAGGTGGTCACCCTCGGCGAGGCCAGCATGGCGCTGACCGCAGCCGCGATGGACCGCCGCGACGTGAAGCTGGAAGTGCTGGATACGGCCGACCAGGTACGCACGCGCACCCTGCCGCTGTCGCAGCTGCCGGCGGGTTTCGATGAGCGGCGGGTGCCGATCCTGGCTGGCCTGCACTGGCAGTCGTGGCTGCAGCCGGCGCAAGTGGAGTCGCTGACTGCGGACTCCGTGGTGGCAGGGCAACTGCAGCCAGGCGACCTGATCGTGGCCATCGACGGCCAGCGCATCGACAGCGTCGACCAGGTGATCGGCGAGATCCAGGCCCTGGGCCGTGCCGGCGGGCCGGGAATGATCGAGGTCCTGCGTGGCGGCGAGCGCCTGGCGCTGGAAGTCACCCCGCGCCAGGGCAAGGACGGCAAGGGCAATCCGGTCTGGCAGATCGGCGTCGGCTTCCCCACCAGCTACAGCCCCTCCTATGACACCCTGCTGCGCTATGGCCCGCTGGATGCGGTGACCGTGGCGGTGCGCGAGACCGGCCGCCTGGCCGCCGACTCGCTGGGCATGATGGGCCGCATCGTGACCGGCAAGGCCTCGCTGCAGAACGTTTCCGGGCCGGTCACGATCGCCCGCGTGGCCAATGTCTCGGCCAAGCGCGGCCTCGACTGGTTCCTGCAGTTCCTTGCCCTGCTGTCGCTCAGCCTGTGCATCATCAACCTGCTGCCGATCCCGATCTTGGACGGCGGCCACCTGCTGTATTACCTTATCGAGTTGGTCAAGGGCAGCCCGCTGAGCGAGCGTGCCATCGCCGCCGGCCAATACATCGGCCTGGCGTTGCTGGCCGGGCTGATGGGGTTGGCGTTCTACAACGACATCCTCGGCCTGGTCCCGCGATGAACTTTTCCACGTTGTTGCCGTCTACAGCGTCGGCATCCCGCACCAATGAAATCGACCTTCCTACCGGACGTGACATGACGCGACTCCCCAATCGCCGCCTGCTGGCCCTCGCCCTCGCCGCCGTCACCGGCGCTCCCGCCCTGGCCCAGGCAGCCGAGCCCTTCACTGTCAGCGACATCCGCGTCGATGGCCTGCAGCGCATCAGCTCGGGCACGGTGTTCACCTACCTGCCGGTGGAACGCGGCGAGACGATCACCGACAACAAGGTCGGCGAGACGATCCGCGCCCTGTACAAGACCGGCTTCTTCGAAGACGTGCAGCTGGACCGCCAGGGCACGATCCTGGTGGTGACCGTCAAGGAACGCCCGGCGATCAACAAGCTGACCGTGACCGGCAACAAGGACATCAAGTCCGACCAGCTGCTCAAGGGCCTGTCCGACATCGGCCTGACCGAGGGCGGCACCTTCGATCGCCTGAGCCTGGACCGCGTGACCCAGGAACTGCGCCGCCAGTACAACGACCGTGGCAAGTACAACGTCGACATCACCCCGACGGTGAGCCCGCTGGACCGCAACCGCGTGGACATCGCCATCGCCATCAAGGAAGGCAAGGCCGCCAAGATCCGCCACGTCAACCTGGTGGGCACCGAAAAGTTCGAGAGCAAGGACATCCTGGAGACCTGGGAGTCCAAGGAGCACAACTGGGCGTCGTGGTACCGCCGTGACGACCAGTACTCCAAGGAAAAGCTGTCCGGCGACCTGGAAAAGCTCAACTCCTGGTACCTGGATCGCGGCTACGTCGATTTCAGCATCGATTCCACCCAGGTCTCGATCAGCCCCGACAAGCGCGACATGTTCCTGACCGCGGGCGTGACCGAGGGTGCGCAGTACAAGATCTCCGAGATCAAGGTCAGCGGCGACACCATCCTCCCGCAGGAGGACGTCGAGCGCATGGTGATCCAGAAGTCCGGCGACACGTTCTCGCGTGCCCTGCTGGAATTCAGCTCGGACACCATCACCAATTCGCTGTCCAACATCGGCTACGCGTTCGCCAAGGTGAACCCGATCCCGACCACCAACCGCGCCGAGCAGACCGTGGCCATCAACATGCAGGTCGTGCCCGGCCCGCGCGTGTCGGTGCGCCGCATCCTGTTCCGCGGCAACACCCGCACGTCCGATGAAGTGATGCGTCGCGAAATGCGCCAGTTCGAGAACAGCTGGTACTCGCAGGCCGCGATCGACCGCTCCAAGATCCGCCTGCAGCGCCTGGGCTACTTCGAATCGGTGGAAGTGGAGACCCCGGCCGTCAGCGGCAGCAACGACCAGGTCGACGTCGTCTACAACGTCAAGGAAACCACCTCGGGCAGCTTCGTGTTCGGCCTGGGCTACTCGCAGTCCTACGGCATGACCACCTCGGTGCAGCTGTCGCAGAACAACTTCCTCGGCGGCGGCAACCGCGTGTCGGTCGAAGCCTCGCGCAGCAGCTACCTGCAGCGCTACGGCTTCAGCTACACCAACCCGTACTTCACCGATGACGGCGTGTCGCTGGGCTACAACCTGTCCTGGCGCGAACTGGATTACTCCGACTTCAACACCGCGCAGTACAACAGCACCAACGGTGCCGCGCAGGTGGTGTTCGGTGTGCCGCTGACCGAGACCGATACCGTCTCGCTGATGTTCGGCATCGACAGCAACCAGATCACCACCTACCAGGGCTCGACCCCGCAGTCGATCATCGACTACATCAACGCCGTCGGTAAGCGCACCTTCCATGCCTGGCGCACCGAGCTGGGCTGGGCGCGCGACTCGCGCAACGACTACTTCATGCCGACCCGCGGTACCTACCAGCGCGTGGGCCTGGAAACCACACTGCCGGGTTCGACCATCGAGTACTACAAGCTGAACTACCAGATCAGCAAGTACTGGCCGATCATGCCGTCGCTGGTGATCAACACCCGCGCCGAAATCGGCTACGGCGATGCCTACGGCAAGGACTACACCCGTACGCTGACCAATCCGGATGGCACCACCCGCACCGTCACCGCCAGCGGCCTGCCGTTCTTCGAGAACTTCTACGCCGGTGGTACCAACTCGGTACGCGGCTTCGAGGACAACACCCTCGGCCCGCGCGAAGTCACCACTGGTTATCCGGAAGGCCAGCCGCTGGGTGGCTCGCTGAAGACCGTCGGTTCGGTGGAAGCCTACTTCCCGCGCCTGTTCGACAGCCCGTCGGCGCGCGTGTCGGCCTTCGTCGACTTCGGCAACGTGTATACCGGCGTGGACAACTTCAAGGCCAACGAGCTGCGCGTATCCACCGGTGTGGCCCTGCTGTGGCGCGCCCCGGTCGGCCCGATCTCGATCAGCTACGCCTTCCCGTTGAAGAAGGAAGACGATGACAAGATCGAGCGCCTGCAATTCACGTTCGGTGGCCAGTTCTGAGGAACTTTGTTCCTCAGAACTGATCCACCTCCGGTGAATTGCCCGCGCATTTCACCTATCCCCCGCGCCGCTGGCGCGCCCCCCTTAACAAAGGGGGGCTCTCCACCAAACGGGGTGCGAAGCGCCGGGCTCTGCCCGGCGTTTTCGTTTGGCCTGGATGCCGGAAGCGTCCGCTCTGCTTTTGATCTTTTCTGTTTTTCCGTGGCTGGCACTCGCGCCAAGCCGTCGGAGGTCGGATGGGGCGGGGCTGCGGGGGTGTGAGCCGCATGGATGCGGCGACCAAGGCTACATGGACGTACTTGCGCCGCCCCCCGCAGTCCCGCCCCGTCCGACCCAGCCCATGACACTGGCTCTGCCGGCCGCGAGGGGCCCTGCCGTTGGCTGCATATGCCCCCCGCATGACCGCAATGGCGTCACACGTTAAACTCCCGCCGTGAATACTCCCACCTACACCGCCCAGCAACTCGCCGCGCAGTTCGGCCTGCAGGTCCATGGCGATCCCGCTACCGCCATCCATGGCGTGGCCACCCTCGCCCATGCCGGCCCTGGCCAGCTGACCTTCCTCGCCAACCCGCGCTACCGCGCCCAGCTGGCCGACAGCCAGGCCTCGCTGGTGGTCCTGCGTGCCGATGACGTCGAGGCCGCCCCCGGCGCCGCGCTCGTCGCCAAGGACCCGTACACCGCATTCGCCAAGATTGCCGCACTGTTCGACATCGCGCCGACCCGCCCGCCGGGCATCCATCCCAGCGCAGTGATCGATCCCAGCGCCCAGGTCGCGGCCAGCGCCCATATCGGCCCGTTCGTCTCAGTGGGTGCGCGCAGCGTCGTCGGCGAGAACTGCATCATCGGCACCGGCAGCGTGATCGGCGAGGACTGCAGCCTGGATTCCGGCTGTGAGCTGATCGCACGCGTGACCCTGGTCACCCGGGTCAGGCTGGGCAAGCGCGTGCGCGTGCATCCCGGTGCCGTGCTCGGCGCCGACGGCTTCGGCCTGGCGATGGACGCCGGCAAGTGGATCAAGGTGCCGCAGCTCGGCGGCGTCCGCATCGGCGATGACTGCGAGATCGGCGCCAACACCTGCGTCGACCGTGGTGCGCTGGAAGACACCGTGCTGGACGAAGACGTGCGCCTGGACAACCTGGTGCAGATCGCGCACAACGTGCAGATCGGCGCGCACTCGGCCATTGCCGGCTGCACCGGCATCGCCGGCAGCGCCAAGATCGGCCGCTACTGCCTGCTCGGCGGCCACGTTGGCGTGGTCGGCCACCTCGAGATCTGCGACAAGGTCGTGATCACCGGCAAGTCGGTGGTCCGCAACTCCATCCATGAGCCGGGCGAGTACTCGTCCGGCACCCCATTGACCGACAACCGCACGTGGCGCAAGAACGCCGCGCGCTTCAAGCAGCTGGACGCATTGGCTCGCCGCGTTCTGGCTGCTGGCAAGGAGAAAGAATGAACGATTCGCTGCAGCTTCCGATCGACGTCTGCCAGATCCAGGAACTGCTTCCGCACCGCTACCCGTTCCTGCTGGTGGACCGGGTGCTTGAACTCGACGTCGAGGCCAAGCGGATCCTGGCGCAGAAGAACGTCAGCATCAACGAGCCGTTCTTCCAGGGCCACTTCCCGGGCCGCCCGATCATGCCCGGGGTGCTGATCATCGAAGCGCTGGCGCAGGCTGGCGGCGTCATGACCCAGCTCACGCTCGGCCGCGATGCGCAGTCCAAGCTGTTCTACATGGTCAAGGTGGAAAACGCCCGCTTCAACAAGCAGGTCGTGCCCGGTGACGTGCTGATGCTGGACGTGCAGATGAAGCGCCTGATCCGCAACATGGGCTGGTACTACGGCGAAGCCAAGGTCAACGGCGAAGTCGTCGCGTCGGCCGAGGTCATGTGTGCCGGCGCCAAGGGCTGATCCACTGGAGGCAGCAATGACTGACAACGCACCGCGGATCCACCCCACCGCCGTCATCGACCCGGCCGCACGCCTGGCCGACGATGTCCAGGTGGGCGCCTTCACCCTGATCGGCCCCGACGTTGAAATCGGTGCCGGCACGGTGGTGGGCCCCCATTGCAGCATCCACGGCCCGACCCGGATCGGCCGCGACAACCGCTTCGTCGGCCATGCCGCGATCGGTGGCGAGCCGCAGGACAAGAAGTTCGGCGGCGAGCGCACCGAACTGGTGATCGGCGATCGCAACGTGTTCCGCGAGTTCGTCACGCTCAACCGTGGCACCGGCGGCGGCGGCGGCATCACCACCATCGGCAACGACAACTGGATGCTGGCCTACACGCACGTGGCGCACGACTGCCATGTCGGCAACTTCTGCGTGTTCTCCAACAACACCACTCTGGCTGGCCACGTGACCGTGGGCGACTACGTGATCATCAGCGGCTTCGCCGGTGCCCACCAGTTCTGCCGCATCGGCGCGCATGCCTTCCTCGGCATGGGCGCGCTGACCAATGGTGATGTACCGCCGTTCACCATGGTCGGTACCGATTCGCTGGGACGCCCGCGTGGCATCAACAGTGAAGGCCTGAAGCGGCGCGGCTTCGACGCTGACCGCATTTCGGCCATCAAGCGTGCGTACCGCACGCTGTACGTTGCGGGCCTGCCGCTGGCAGAGGCCAAGGTGCAGCTGACCGAACAGGCGCGTGACAGCGACGACGTGAAGGCGATGCTGGACTTCATCGAGCACGCCGAGAGGCCCCTGCTGCGATGAGCAGCTCGACCGGCCAGGCGCCGGCCGGCGCCGCGGTGATCCCGCTGGCCTCGATGGCCGGCAGCGTTCCCGCGCAGCGGGTGCTCAGCGAGCGCCCGTTGCGGATCGCGCTGGTTGCCGGTGAAGCCTCCGGCGACCTGCTCGGTGCGGGCCTGGTGCGTGAACTGAAGGCGCGCTTCCCGAATGCCGAGTTCGCCGGTATCGGCGGCGATGCCATGCGCAGCGCCGGCTGCCAGACCTGGCACGATGCCAGCGAGCTGGCGGTGATGGGCCTGACCGAAGTGCTGCGCCACCTGCCGCGCCTGCTCAAGCTGCGCTCGGCATTCCGCCAGCGTGCGCTGGACTGGCAGCCGGACGTCTTCATCGGCATCGACGCCCCCGACTTCAACCTGGGCATCGAGCGCTGGTTGAAACAGCGCGGCGTGCGCACCGTCCATTACGTCAGCCCGTCAGTCTGGGCCTGGCGCGAAAAGCGCGCCGAGAAAATCGGCAGCAGCGCCGACCTGGTGCTGTGCCTGTTCCCGATGGAGCCGCCGATCTATGCCCGGCACGGCATCGACGCGCGCTTCGTCGGCCACCCGATGGCCGATGACATTCCGCTGCAGGGCAACCGCGAGGAAGCACGCGCCGCGCTCGGCCTGCCGGCCTCGGCCAAGGTGCTGGCGGTGTTGCCGGGCAGCCGCCTCGGCGAGATCTCGCGCCTGGGCGAGCCGTTCTTCGAAGCCGCCTGGCAGGTCTCCGAACGCATTCCGAGCCTGCATGTGGTGGTGCCTGCCGCCAACCCGGCCTGCAGGCAGCTGATCGAAGAACAGCTGTCGCGCTCGGCGCTGCCGGTGGCCTACTCGCACGTGCTTGACGGCCAGGCGCGCAACGCGATGATCGCCGCCGACGTGGTGGTGCTGGCCTCCGGCACCGCGACCCTGGAAGCCATGCTGGTGAAGCGGCCGATGGTGGTCGGTTACCGCGTCAACGAACTGACCTATCGACTGGTCAAGGCGCTTGGCCTGATCAAGGTCGACCGCTTCGCCCTGCCCAACATCCTGGCCGGCCAGGACCTGGCGCCGGAACTGATGCAGCACGACTGCACGCCGGACAGGCTGGCCTCGGCCATCCAGCAGTGGTTCGACCACCCGCAGCGGGTGAGCGACCTGCAGGACACGTACGTGCGCCTGCACCAGCGACTGCGACGCAACGCCTCGGCGCGTGCCGCCGATGCCGTCGGCGAGCTGCTGATGCGCGACCAGGCGCAGGCATGAGCCGCCGCCACGCCGCAGCAGCCAGCCTGACCCTGTTCGACGGTACGGCAGTGATCGAGCCGGAGCGCCTGGTCGCCGGTGTCGACGAGGCCGGGCGTGGCCCGCTGGCTGGGCCGGTGGCGGTGGCGGCGGTGGTATTCGATCCGTCACGGCCACGCATCAACGGCCTGGATGATTCCAAGCAGTTGACCGCTGCCCGCCGCGAGCAGCTGCATGACCGCATCATCGAGCGCGCCCTGGCCTGGCATGTGGTGCTGGTGGACGTGGACACCATCGACCGCCTGAACATCTACCAGGCCACCCTGCAGGGCATGCGTGACGTCGTTGCAGCGGTCGCCCATGTGGCCGGCTTCGCCCGCATCGACGGCAACGTGGTGCCCAAGGGCCTGGTACTGCCGGCGCAGGCGCTGGTCGGCGGTGATGGCATCGACCGCGCGATCATGGCCGCATCGATCCTGGCCAAGGTCTCGCGCGATCGCTACATGCAGGCCGTGCACGCCCGCCACCCTCAGTATGGATTCGAGCAGCACAAGGGCTATGGCACTCCGGCCCACCTGGCCGCCCTGCGCGAGCACGGCCCCTGCGTGGAGCACCGGCGCAGCTTCGCCCCGGTGCGGGAGTGCCTCGGTTGACCTTGTAGAGCCGAGCCCATGCTCGGCTTTCCGCAGCAGCCGAGCGTGGGCTCGGCTCTACAGGAAACGGGCTCCCGCACGCCTGAACCCGGTCGTCCTCCGGGGCCTGTCAAGCCTTGTGGCAACCCCCTGCCCTCGCTACCCTGACCGGGCATTCCAGCGCTTCCCGACCCCGGCGACGAACCTCCGTCAGCACCCGGGGCCCGCGCGCTCCAACCTGGTCCGGCATGTCCAACTCCCGCTTCGTACATCTCCACGTCCACACCGAGTTCTCGCTGGCGGACTCGACCATCCGCGTGCCGGCCAAGCCGGACCAGGCGGACCCGAAGAAGGCCAAGCAGGCCAACCTGCTGTCGCGCTCGGTCGAGCTCGGCCTGCCTGCGCTGGCGGTGACCGACCTCAACAACCTGTTCGCCCTGGTCAAGTTCTACAAGGCCGCCGAAGGCGTGGGCATCAAGCCGATCGCCGGTGCCGACGTGCTGATCGCCGAGGAAGGCCAGGACCCGTGGCGGATGACCCTGCTGTGCCGCGACCGCGAGGGCTACCTGAGCCTGTCGCGGCTGCTGACCCGCGCCTGGATGGAAGGCCATCGCCCGGAAGGCGGTGTGGCCATCCACCCGGACTGGCTGAAGGCCGGCAACGCCAACCTGTTCGCGCTGGCCGGCCGGCAGAGCCTGGCCGGGCGCCTGGCACTGGACGGCAAGCATGAACTGGCCGAGCAGCAGCTGGCCGACTGGCAGCGCGTATTCGGCGATGGCCTGCACCTGGAGCTGACCCGTACCGGCCGCGAGGGCGAGGAAACCTTCAACCAGTTCGCGCTGATGGCCGCTGGCCAGCGCGGCCTGCCGGTGGTCGCCAGCAATGACGTGCGCTTCCTGTCGCCGTCGGATTTCAGCGCGCACGAAGCGCGCGTGTGCATTTCCACCGGCCGCGTGCTGGACGATCCCAAGCGTCCGCGCGAGTACAGCGACCAGCAGTACCTGAAGTCGGCCGAGGAGATGTGCGCGCTGTTCGCCGACATCCCCGATGCGATCGACAACACGCTGGCGCTGGCCGAGCGCTGCAACATCGAGATGCGGCTGGGCACCTACTTCCTGCCCAACTACCCGGTGCCCGACGACGAGACCCTGGACACCTGGATCCAGAAGATGTCGCGCGACGGCCTGGAAGAGCGCCTGGAGAAGAATCCGCTGGCGCCGGGCAAGACCCGTGAGGAGTACTTCGAGCGCCTGGAGTTCGAGCTCAACACCATCATCAAGATGGGCTTCCCCGGCTACTTCCTGATCGTGGCCGACTTCATCCAGTGGGGCAAGAACCAGGGCATCCCGATCGGTCCCGGCCGCGGCTCGGGTGCCGGCTCGCTGGTGGCCTGGGCGCTGAAGATCACCGATCTGGACCCGCTGCCGTACAACCTGCTGTTCGAGCGATTCCTGAACCCGGAACGCGTGTCGATGCCCGACTTCGACATCGACTTCTGCATGGACCGCCGCGACGAGGTGATCGACTACGTCGCCCGCAAGTACGGGCGCGAGCGCGTCAGCCAGATCATCACCTACGGCACCATGGCCGCCAAGGCGGTGGTGCGCGACTCCGGCCGCGTGCTCGGCTTCCCGTATGGCCTGGTCGACGGTGTTTCCAAGCTGATCCCGAACATCCTGGGCATCCACCTGAAGGATGCGCTGGGCAAGGGCAAGGAAGGCCCGAGCTCGGAAATGGCCTCGGCCGAACTGATCCAGCGCTATGAGACCGAGGACGATGTCCGCGACCTGATCGATCTGGCGCTGCAGCTGGAAGACCTGACCCGCAACGCCGGCAAGCACGCCGGTGGCGTGGTGATCGGGCCCGAGCCGCTGAGCGAGTTCTGCCCGCTGTACGCCGAACACGACGAAAATGGGCTCGGCAAGAACCCGGTCACCCAGTTCGACAAGAACGACGTGGAAGAAGTGGGCCTGGTGAAGTTCGACTTCCTCGGCCTGCGCACGCTGACCATCATCGACTGGGCAGTGAAGGCGATCAACAAGCGCCACGAACGCGCGGGCATTCCGCCGGTCGACATTGCCGCGATCCCGCTCGACGATGCGCCCACCTACAAGGACATCTTCGCCAACGGCAACACCGGCGCGGTGTTCCAGTTCGAATCCTCGGGCATGCGCCGCCTGCTGAAGGACGCGCGCCCCGACCGCTTCGAAGACCTGATCGCGCTGGTGTCGCTGTATCGCCCCGGCCCGATGGACCTGATTCCCTCCTTCAACGCGCGCAAGCACGGCCAGGAAGAGATCATCTATCCCGATCCGCGCACCGAAGCGATCCTGAAGGACACCTACGGCATCATGGTGTACCAGGAGCAGGTGATGCAGATGGCGCAGATCGTCGGCGGCTACTCGCTGGGCGGCGCTGACCTGCTGCGACGCGCGATGGGCAAGAAGGTGCCGGCGGAAATGGCCAAGCACCGCGAGATCTTCCGCGAAGGTGCAGCCAAGGGCGGCGTCGACGGCCCCAAGGCCGACGAAATCTTCGACCTGATGGAGAAGTTCGCCGGCTATGGCTTCAACAAGTCGCACGCCGCTGCATACGCACTGGTCAGCTACCAGACCGCCTGGCTGAAGCGCCATTACCCGGCCGAGTTCATGGCGGCCACGCTGTCTTCGGACCTGGACAACACCGACAAGGTGGTTGGCTTCCTCGACGAGGTGCGCAACCTCGGCCTGACCGTGCTGCCGCCGAAGGTGAACCAGTCGGCCTTCATGTTCGAAGCGGTCACGCCGGACACGATCCAGTACGGTCTGGGCGCGATCAAGGGCGTCGGCCAGGGCGCCTGCGAAGCGGTGGTCGAGGAACGACTGAAGGGCGGACCGTTCAAGGATCTGCTGGACTTCTGCACCCGCGTCGGCTCGGCCAAGCTCAACCGGCGCACGCTGGAAGCGATGATCAACTGCGGTGCGCTCGATGAACTCGGCCGCAACCGTGCCTCGCTGATGCTGCAGCTGCCGGAAGTGATCAAGGCCACCGACCAGATGGCACGCGAGCGTGCGTCCGGGCAGAATTCGCTGTTTGGCGGGCCCGATCCGAGCACCGTTTCGATCCAGCTGGACCTGCCGGAAGCCGAAGAATGGCCGCTGCTGCAGCGCCTCAACGGCGAGCGCGATACGCTGGGCTTCTACCTCAGCGGCCACCCGTTCGATCCCTGGCGCGACGATGTGCGCGATCTGGTAGGCAACGACCTGGGTTCGGTGGAGAAAATCTGGAGCGCCAACAGCGGTGGCGGCGGTGGCGGCGAGAAGCGCTGGCGCCCGGAGGTGCAGACCGTGCTGGCCGGCCAGGTGGTCGGCGTGCGCCGCAAGGGCGAAAGCCAGATCTTCATCCAGCTGGAGGATGGCCGCGGCCGCGTCGAGTGCAGTGCGTTCTCCGATGCAATGGCCGAGTTCGGCCACCTGATGACCAAGGACCGCATCCTGGTGGTCAAGGGCGGCCTGCGCGAGGACGAGTTCAACGGTGGCTACGCGCTGCGCATCCGCCAGTGCTGGGACTTCGACGAAGTCTGCGCCAACTACGCCACGCGGCTGTCGCTGCGCCTGGACCTGCGCCAGCAGCGCCCGGTCTGGGAGCGCATCAATGCCCTGCTCGACCGCCATCGCCCGGGGCGGACGCCGCTGCGCCTGGACCTGCTGCTGAAGGGCCCGCACGGCGGTGTCGCCGGCATGCTGGATGTCTCCGGGCAGAGCGCAGTGCGCATCGATTCCAAGCTGATGGAGGCGCTGCGCGCCGACCCGGCCGTACGCACGCTGAAGGTGCGCTACAGCCCGCCGTGGGCCAGCTGAGGCTGGCTGCTTCGTGTTCCTGTTTTCCCGTTCCAGTCATCAAGGACGATTGCCGATGAAGACCCTGCTGTTCCCGTTCGTTGCCACACTGGCGCTGGCCGCCTGCTCGCCGTCGAAGATCGAGTTCCAGATCGACAACCCGACCGACACGCCGCTGGCGCTGAGCATCGACGGCCAGGACCTGCCAGTGGCTGCGCACGGCTCGCGCCCGGTCTCCCTGGCCATTGGCGAGCATCGCCTGCACACCGACACGCTCGGCGATGTGCGCTTCATCGTCTACGTCGATGGCCGCGGCGGCCTGATCAACCCGACCCTGAGCGAGTACGTGATCGCTCGCGAGGTCTATGTCACCGACGAGAGCAAGCTGAAGAACTTCGGCACCGGCAAGGCTGGCATCGAGCTGGGCGGCGTCGACTTCGAGGGCCCGTTCGAGAAGAGCCACGAACTGTTCATCGACAAGACCTGGACCTACGGCGTGCGCGAACCGTTCCCGAAGGAAAAGGTGGTCGCCCACGTCGATTCCAGTGGTGGCCAGATCGTCGCCAAGGTGTTCACGGCACCGGATTTCATCGCCTACGTCGAGGAAGGCATGGGCGAGCCGGGCGCGTTCAAGCGCGAACAGCCGGCCGGCTACGTGGCCCCGGCATACAGCCTTGAACCGGCACCGGCCAGCCTGCCGGCGCTGGCACCGGCCTTCGAGGCGCATGCCGCGCCGCTGCGCGAGGTCTACGCGCAGTGGCTGAAGGCCACCACCGCCGATGAACAGAAGGCCCTGCGCAAGCAGGACTTCGCTGCGCAGATGGCCTTCACCTCGGCCACCGCCACCCTGGGCAGCGGCCTGGGCCGGGAGGCCAACGAGGCCTACAACGACTTCGTTTCCCGGCGCAGCCAGTTGATGGGCCGCAGCGCCCTGGTGGTGCCCTGAGCTGACTGGCGCCGCCTGCCCGGCTGCGCTACCGTCGCCTTCCAGACGAAGGCGTACGGGTGGTTTGCACGCATTCGGCTAGAATTGCCCCCTTCTTTACACGACGGCTTCCGATGAATCCGAACTACCTCGACTTCGAGCAACCCATCGCCGACCTGGAAGCCAAGATCCAGGAACTGCGCAACGCCAGTGCCGGGCCGGCGGTCAATGTCGAGGCGGAAGTGCACGCGCTGCAGGACAAGCTGCGCATGCGCACCGCGCAGATCTTCCGCAACCTGACCTCGTGGCAGGTGCTGCAGCTGGCCCGGCACCCGTCGCGTCCGTACACCGCCGACTACATCCGCGTCATGTTCGATGAGTTCCAGGAGCTGGCCGGTGACCGCGCCTTCGCCGACGACAAGGCGATCATGGGCGGCCTGGCCCGCATCAATGGCCGCGCGGTAATGGTGATCGGCCACCAGAAGGGCCGCGACACCAAGGAAAAGATCAAGCGCAACTTCGGCATGCCCAAGCCGGAGGGTTACCGCAAGGCGCTGCGCCTGATGAAGATGGCAGAGCGCTTCGGCCTGCCGGTGCTGACCCTGATCGACACCGCCGGCGCCTGGCCGGGCATCGACGCCGAGTCGCGCGGCCAGTCCGAAGCGATCGCGCGCAACCTGATCGAGATGGCCGAGCTGAAGGTGCCGATCATCTGCACCGTGATCGGTGAAGGCGGCTCCGGCGGTGCGTTGGCACTGGGCGTGGGCGACCGCACCGTGATGCTGGAATACGCGGTGTACTCGACCATCACCCCGGAAGGCTGCGCCTCGATCCTGTGGAAGGACGCGGGCAAGGCCAAGGAAGCGGCCGAGCAACTGGGCCTGACCGCCCCGCGCCTGAAGAGCCTGGGCCTGGTCGACAAGGTCGTGCGCGAGCCGACCGGTGGCGCCCACCGCAACCCGACCCAGATGGCCAAGCGCCTGAAGGCCGTGCTGCTGAACGAGCTGGACGCGCTGGAAAAGCTCTCCACCGAGCAACTGCTGGAGCAGCGCTACACGCGCCTGCGCAGTTACGGCACGTACGAAGCAGCCTGATTCATCGGCTTGTTACTTTCTTGCTCGTGCAAGAAAGTAACCAAAGAACACGCCGCCGAACGCGAGCCGGTGCCACGCACCGGTTCCCTGCGCTTCTCGGTGAATCAGGGGACGGCGCCGAACTCGCTGCGCTCAGACATCGGCGCCTCTTCGCCCCTGTATCACCTGCGATGCTCGGCTCGCTCATGGCGGACCTGAACATCAAAAGCCACAGCTGCACCCAGTAGATCCACGCCATGCGTGGATGCATCTGTGCGATGCGCTGCGCGCCCCGTTCAGAACGGCTTGGCCAGCACCAGCCACACGATCGGAATGAACGCCAGCAGCGGGATCTCGTTGATCCAGCGCAGCGCGCGCGACGACGGCAGCGCCCGGCCCTTGGCCACGCCCTTGAGCAGGCGACCGGTCCAGCCGAAGTACACCAGCAGCACCACCACCAGCCCCAGCTTGGCGTGCAGCCAGCCGGCAGCTCCCGGAGCCACCATGGTCGGGAAATCGGGGATGACCTTGTAGCCCAGCCACAGCACCAGGCCGAGCAGGAACGCCAGGCCGAACATCGAGTGGCCGAAGCGGTACAGGCGCAGGCCCATCAGCTGCAGGCGCTCTCTCACCGCCGGCTGGCCCGCGGTCTCGGCCAGGTTGACCAGGATGCGCGGCAGGTAGAACACCGTGGCCATCCACGCCACCACGAACACGATGTGGAAGGTCTTGACCCAGTAGTAGCTCTGCATGCGCTCGCTCCGGCGGCTGGCGTAGGTTGGCGGCCATTCTCGCATGCCGTGGCGAAGCCGCCGCAGGCACGCCCGCCGCGACACATCGACGCATGGCGCGCCGCAACACCGTACGATAGGCGCCGTTTTCCCCGATCGCGCACCGCCCCATGGACAAGACCTACGACGCCGCCTACTTCCAACGCTGGTACCGCCGCGCCGACATCGGCGGCAGCGCCCGCCTGGCGCGCAAGGTGGCCCTGGCCGTGGCCAGCGCCGAGTACTACCTGGAACGACCGATCCGCAGTGTGCTGGACATCGGCTGCGGCGAAGGCGCCTGGCGTGCGCCGCTGCTGAAGCTGCGTCCGAAGGTCGAATACCTGGGCTTCGACAGCAGCGAGTACGCTGTGCGCCGCTACGGCCGCACCCGCAACCTGCACCTGGCCCGCTTCGGCGACTTCGCCTGGCTTCGGCCCTGCGCGCCGGTCGACCTGCTGGTGTGTTCGGACGTGATGCACTACGTGCCCGACCGCGAGCTGCGCGCCGGCCTGGCCGGCGTGGCCGAGCTGACCGGCGGCGTGGCCTTCCTGGAGACCTTCGCCGCCGAAGACGCGTTCGACGGCGACCACGAGGGCTTCCAGGCCCGCCCGGCACGCTGGTATCGGCGGACGCTGGCCCGGCACGGCCTGCAGCCGGTCGGGTCGCACTGCTGGCTCGGCCCCGCCCTGGCAGGCGACGCCGCCGCGCTGGAACGGATGTGAATCCAGATTCATTATTTTCAGCCAACTTAACCTGCGGGACACCCGGATGGGATATGCTGCGCGGCAACATATGACCATACATATTCGGTCGTCATGCTCTATCAACTGCACGAACTGACCCGCAACCTGCTCGCCCCCTGGGTGCACCAGGCCCAGGCCAACGCCAGATTCTTCGCCAACCCGGGCCACTGGTGGTCGCAGATGCCCGGCGCCGATCGCCTGGCGGCGGTCAATGAGCTGTTCCACCGCATCGGCAAGGATTACGAGAAGCCCGAGTGGGGCATCAACGAAATCGAGGTCGACGGCGAGCGCGTGCCGATCGTCGTGCACGAGGAAGTGAGCAAGCCGTTCTGCAAGCTGCTGCGCTTCAAGCGCCACAGCAATGAAGCCGAACAGCTGCACACCATGCTCAACCAGCCGTTCGTGCTGGTCGTGGCACCGCTGTCCGGGCACCACGCCACGTTGCTGCGCGATACCGTGCGCACGCTGCTGCGCGACCACCGTGTGTACGTCACCGACTGGGTGGACGCGCGCATGGTGCCGGCCAGCGAAGGCGAGTTTGGCCTGGACGATTACATCGCCTACATCCAGGAGTTCATCCGCCATCTGGGCGTCGAACGCCTGCACGTGGTCAGCGTGTGCCAGCCGACGGTACCGGTGCTGGCCGCGGTTTCACTGATGGCCAGCCGTGGCGAGCCGACACCGCGCACCCTGGTGATGATGGGCGGCCCGATCGATGCACGCTGCAGCCCGACCGCAGTGAACAACCTGGCCACGCAGAACCCGCTGTCGTGGTTCGAGAACAACGTCATCCACACCGTGCCGGCCAGTTACCCCGGCGCCGGCCGCCGCGTGTATCCGGGCTTCCTGCAGCACGCCGGCTTCCTGTCGATGAACCCGAGCCGCCACTTCAGCTCGCACTGGGATTTCTACACCGACCTGGTCAAGGGCGACCTGGAAGACGCCGACGCGCACCGTCGCTTCTACGACGAGTACAACGCGGTGCTGGACATGCCGGCCAAGTACTACCTGGATACCATCCGCGTGGTGTTCCAGGACTTCCTGCTGCCGCGTGGCGAGTGGGTGGTCAATGGCGAGAAGGTCGATCCGTCGGCGATCCGCGATACCGCGCTGCTGAGCATCGAGGGCGAACTGGATGACATCGCCGGACTCGGCCAGACCGAAGCAGCGCAGGCGCTGTGCACCGGCATTGCTGCTGACCGCCGCGAGCATTTCATCGTCGAAGGCGCCGGCCACTACGGCATCTTCAGCGGCCGTCGCTGGCGCGAAGTGGTGTACCCGAAGGTCCGCGACTTCTTCGCCGCGCACGCCGAAGCCCCGGCGGCGAAGGCCACGAAGAAGAAGAGCAACGTCACTCCGTTGCGGCGAAAGGCGGGGTAACTCCCCGCCGTGGGGTCGGATCCCTTTCCAACGGAAAGGGCTCTGACCCAGCATGATGGGATCCGGGGTCAGAGCCCTGTTCTGCGAACAGGGATCCGACCCCTGGCCTGTTACAACCGCACCAGCAGGTTCTTGGCAATCAGCCCGTGCAGCTTGCCGATACCGCGTGCCAGGTGCATCGTCAACAGCAGCAGCAGCACGCCCACAGCTGCGATCACGATGCCCACCAGCGGCGAAGCGGCCATCGGCAACACGTTCACGCCGTCGACGTACACGCCCGGAATGTCACCGCTGAACAGCGCGGCCACCGGTGCCCAGATGAACCCCAGTGACAGCGACAGCAGCGTCACCGCGATGGTGAAGTAGACCACGCCCAGCGGCAGCATCAGCACGAAGTACAGCAGGGTCAGCCAGGTACGGCCATCGGTGAACATGTCGCCGATGCGCTGCAGCCATGTGCGGCTACGGTCGGTGTAGCGCGGACGGCGCGGCATGCGCTCGCCCAGCAATGCTTCCACCAGCCGCCCTTCCAGCAGCGCCAGCCCGCGCACCGAGCCGAAGAACAGCACGGTCGGCGGAATCCCGACGATCAGGATCAACAGGCCGAGCGAGAGCGACAGGCCGGTCACCACCCAGGTGAAGAAGAAGATGCCGGTGGCCAGCGACAGCAGCATGTAGAACAGCGCGCCATAGGTATGCGGATCGGCCACCACCCCGAAGAATCGCGCCAGCAGCGAACGCTGCACCGGCGCCGGCGGCGGCGCGGCCGGTTCGACGCCACTGGCTTCGGCAGCGGCACGCAGTACCGGCGCGGTATCCGCACGCGGCGTACGCAGCGCGCGGTTCACCGTCACTTCGGTCTCGCGGTAGATGTCGGCCACTTCGTCCGGCGCGCCATAGCTGCCGGCCACATCGGCGATCACCTCGGCCTCCCTGCGGCCGGGCTGCGCCGCCAGCTCCGAGCGCAGGTATTCCTCGGCGTCGTACAACGCGTCCTGCACCATCGCCGGATCGGCACCTTCCAGCGCAGCGCGCAGCTGCGCCAGGTACTGCGGAATGGTGGTCGGCAGGGCGCGGCCTGCCAGGCTCGGGTCGTTCATTGCGGTACCCCCTCCAACACGGAATCGACGGAATCACGGGTGGCCTGCCACGCCTGGCGCCACTGCGCCAGCACCTCGCGGCCACGTTCATTGATGCGGTAGTAGCGCCGCGGCGGCCCGCTGCTGGACGGTTCCACATGGCTTACCAGCAGGCCGGCGGCCTCCAGGTTGCGCAGTACCGGGTACAGCGCGCTCTGCTTGCCGCTCAGCACGCCCTCGCCCACCCGCTCCAGCTCCTTGGCAATGAGGTAGCCGTACAGCGGCTCCCCGGCCCGGGCCAGCACCGCCAGCAGGGCCAGCGACACCGTTCCGGCGCTGAGCTCCTTCTGAAACTTCTTCAGGTGGACATCGTCCTCGGACATGGCCGGCCCTCCACTACGTTGAAGTCCACAGTAGTGCGAAGTTCGGTATAGCGAATGTGTCGTTAGTCACTCTGCCGGTTGGCGTGACCGAATTGCTCGCGCAGAATCGAAGCCTTGTTCATGTTCCGGGGTTCCCATGCCGCACCGTCGTCGCCTTGCCCTGACCGCCCTCGCCCTCGCCTGCCTGCTGCCCGCCCTGGCCAGCGCCGCCACGCCCTACCGCAGCCCGCAGCAGATCCTCGATGCCTCGGCGGCCAACGACTGGCGCACGCCGGACCCGGCCAACCTGCTGTACATGGACCTGCCGGCTGGGCGGGTGATCATCGAGCTGGCGCCGCAGTTCGCCCCGCGCCATGTCGCCAACATCCAGACCTTCGCCCACGAGCACTTCTGGGACAGCACCAGCATCTACCGCTCGCAGGACAACTTCGTGGTGCAGTTCGGCGATGCCGACGCCGATGACGCGGCCAAGGCCAAGCCGTTCGGCAGCGCCGCGCGCAAGCTGCCGGCCGAGTTCGAACGCGCCAGCGCCGGCCTGAAGGTCAGCGTGCTGCCGGATCGCGATGGCTGGGCCGCGCAGACCGGTTTCGTCGACGGCTTCCCGGTCGGCCAGGACCCGCAGGCTGGCAAGGCCTGGCTGGCGCATTGCTACGGCATGCTGGGCGCGGGCCGCAGCAACGAGGAAGACAGCAGCATCGGCGCCGAACTGTACGTGGTGACCGGCCAGTCACCGCGTCAGCTGGACCGCAACATCACGCTGGTTGGTCGCGTGCTGAAGGGCATGGAGCTGCTGAGCGCAACGCCGCGCGGACCGGCGCCGATGGGCTTCTACACCGACCCGAAGCTGCGTACGCCGATCGTGTCGATCCGCCGTGCCAGCGATGTGCCGCTGGCCGAGCGCACACCGATCCAGGTACTGCGTACCGACTCGAAGACCTTCGCCGATACGGTGGAGGCGCGACGCAATCGCGTGGATGATTTCTACAAGCGCCCGGCGGGGCATATCGATCTTTGCAATATTCCGGTGCCGGTGAAGTAACGCCGTCGCGGATTCTGCGCGTGGCGCGTGCTGAAGGTGCTTCACTGTTCATGGGCGTTACTTTTCTTTGTACGCAAAGAAAAGTAACCAAAAGAAACGTTCCGCCAGTCACGAGCCGGTGCTGCGCACCGGTGCCCTGCGCTCCTCGGCCCGTCGAGGGACGGCGCGGGAACTCGCTGCGCTCAGACACCCGCGCCTCTTCGCCCTCGCCGGACCTGCGGTGCTCGGCTCGCTCAAGGCGGATCCAAGAGCAAAGGCAGAAGCGGTCGCTCCGCTCGCCGGGCCCGGCCCGGTCCGGCCCGGCACTACCAAACATCGTCGTGCAGCTGTGGCTCTTGACCTTGGATCCGCCTTGAGCGAGCCGAGCATCGCAGGGGAATCAGGGGCGAAGAGGTGCCGATGTCTGAGCGCAGCGAGTTTGGCACCGCCCCCTGATTCACCGAGAAGCGCAGGGGACCGACGTGCGAAGCACGGCGGCTCGCGACCTGGCGGAACGTTTCTTTTGGTTACTTTTCTTTGCGTACAAAGAAAAGTAACGCCCATGAACAGTGAAGCACCTTCAGCACGTGCCACGTGCAAAAACGTCTCAGCCCTTCTGACTCACCGCCACGCTACCCAGAATCAACACACCCGCAATCAACATCTGCAGCGTCACCGCCTCACCCAGGAACAACCACGCAAACGCCGCACCGAACAGCGGAATCAGGTAGGTCACCGTCGACGCCCGCGACGGGCCGATACGACCGATCAGGCGATAGAACATCAGGAACGCCAAGCCAGTACAGGCCACGCCCAGCGCGATCGCCGCGCCCCAGGCCTTCAGTGGAATCGCCGCCTGCGGCCAGTGGGTCACCGCCATCGGCAGCATCCACAGCGAGGCACACGACAGCGTTGCCGCCGCGGCGGCGGCCGACGGCAACCCGGTCATGTGCCGCTTCACCAGATTTACGCCCAGACCGTACAGCAGCGAAGCCGCCGCACCGGCCAGCACTGCGGTACCGATGCTGAGGCCGGACACTTTCGCCGTGGCCAGCACCACCACCCCGGCAAAGCCGACCAGCAACGCACCGGCACGGCGCATGCCGATCTTCTCGCCGAAGAACAGGAACGCGATCAGCGCGGCGAACAGCACCGTCATCGCATTACAGATCGCACCGATCGCAGCCGGCGCCTGCTCGGCGGCATAGGCAAACAGCACGAACGGCAGCGCCGAATTGATCAGGCCGATCGGCGCCAGCCATAGCCAGCGGCGCGGCGGGAACTGCGCGCGGGCGTGCCACAGGAACGGCAGCAGCACCAGCGCGCCCAGCACCAGCCGCACCTCGACCAGCGCGAATGGGCCGAACGACGGCACCGCCACCCGCATGAACAGGAACGAGCAGCCCCAGATGGCGCCCAGCAGGGTCAATTCCAGCGGCGTGCGCCAGTCGCGCTCGGCCGCCTGTGGGATCGCATTCATGTCCTGCCTCCGTCCATCGTCTGTTCCTCGCCAAGGCAGACAGGATCAGGCGCAGACGCCCGCCGCACAAGCGCGTAGTATCGCTGTCAGCCACAAATATGGTTTGAGGCTCGACATGCAGCTTCGCCCTTCCCTGCTCCCCGCGCTGGCCGTGTTCGCGGTCGCCGCACGGCACCAGAATTTCGCCCAGGCCGCGCAGGAGCTGCACCTGACCGCCAGCGCGGTCAGTCACCACGTGCGCCGCCTGGAAGAAGTGCTGGAAACCCGGCTGTTCCTGCGCCACGCCCGCGGCGTGCGCCTGACCGCCGAGGGCCGGCAGCTGGCCGACGCCGCCAGCGCCGCCTTCACCGATGTCGCGGCGGTGGCCCATCACCTGCAACCGGATGCCGACAGCGTGCCGCTGCGGATCACCACGCTGCGCTCGCTCTCGTACTGCTGGCTGCTGCCGCGACTGCCACGCTTCACCCAGGCCTATCCACACATCCGCATCGAGCTGCACACCGGCAGCGGGCTGGATCGCTACGACGACAACGGACCGGAAGTCGGCATCCGCTACGGGCTGGGCCAATGGCCGGGCCTGCGTGCACAGCACCTGATGGATGACTTCCTGTTCCCGGTGGCCTCACCGGCGCTGGCCGGGGTCGAAGCACTGGTTGATCCGGCGCGCATCGCCGACCTGCCGCTGCTGACCGACCTGTCGCCGCAGGGCTGGCGTGACTGGTTCCGCCACGCCGGCGTGCGCCCACCGTCGCCGCTGCCGCCGATGCACACGTTCGCCGACAGCACCGACGCGATGCGTGCGGCGGTGTATGGCATGGGCGCGGTGCTGGCGCGCACCCACATCGCCCAGCCCTACCTGCAGCGCTACGAGGTGGTGCGCCTGCCCGGTCCGGCATTGAAGGCACGCTATGCCTACCACGTGGTGCACGCAGAAGGGCAACCGCCGAGCCCGGCCGCGCGCCTGTTCATCGACTGGTTGCTGGAACAGGCGCAGGACGAGCGCACGCCGATCCCGGCATTGCCGGACAGCCTGCTCGGGCGGCCGGCGACGCACGCCTGACTGCGCCCTCACCCGTTCTTTGCCTCACGCTGGCTAGGCTGCTGGCGAACCCACAACGTACCTATGCCATGGCCATGCTGCGACTGCGCATCACCGGAACCGAAGACGACGCCCGCGCCATCAGCGACCTGCTGCTCGGCCTGGACGGCATCGAACATGTCGAGGAAACCGACGACCTGATGCCGCACATGGACGACGACGATTCCAGTTCGGCCGGGCTGTCCGATGACATCGGCCCGGGCATCCACGAGTTGGAAGTGGAAGTCGGAAATGAAAGCACCGCGCAGAAGGTGCGCGATGCGGTGCAGGAACTGGCGCTGGAGCTGGATGTGTTCGTCGAGTACGAGACCGACGAGGGCTGATGCCGGCTGACGGCCCGCATCAGCCTTCACCTCAGCGGTTGGGCGGTAGCTTGCGGCGGCGACGCCACCATGCCCGCACACCCCAGGCTGCGATCAAGGCCAGCACCGCCACCGGCAGCAGTGCGGCCGCAGCTCGGATCAGGAACGCGATGCTGGTGCTGAGGATGCCGCCCGACTCGCTCAGCGCCTCACCGATCTCGCTGCGGCTGCGCTGGCCAGAGGTGGTGTCGAAGTGGATCGCCACCAGCTGGGTATCGATGCGCCGGCGCTGCTGCGCAGCATCCTTGTTGGCCTGCTCGACACCCGCCTCGATCTCTGACAGGCGCGTGGTGATCGCCATCAGGTCTTCGATCTTCAGGTCCTTGCGGTCCTGGTAGGACAGCAGGCGGGCGTGCTCCTTTTCAAGCCGTGCCTTGGTCAATGCCGTGTCGGCCACCGCCTGCGCGAGATCCTCGGCGCGCGTATTGCGCGACTGCAGCTTGCCGCCTTCACCAGCCATCGCGATCAGCGGCTCGGTACCCTTCGGGGCGATGCGCACCTTCACTTCACCGCTGGGCTGCTCGCCGCCGTGCTGCTCGACCTGCAACACTGCACAGTCGCCGAACTTCGCGCTCTGGCAGGCCTGAGCGATCTGCTGGATGCGCGGTGCGATCTGCGCCGCTTCCAGCTGCACCTGCACGTCATGTTCGTAGGCCAGGAATGCGCCTTCCGGCGAAGCGATGGCAGCCTCGGCGGCCGTGGCGCCCGCATCCCCCACCATGTCGCCCTGCTTGGCGCAGGCGCCCAGCGCCAGCAGCAGTACCGGCAGCGCCGCCCTGCGCGTCCACGCTCGCACCGGCCTCACAGTGCCGCTCCGTCGTAGGAGGTCACCGAAAGGCCCGCCAGATCGACCTGCGGCACGCAGCGCACGTTCACCGCCACCATCGGTGTGCCGGTACGCGGATCGACCGCTTCGCTGTAGGGAGCGATACCGCATTCGCGGCAGTGATGGTGGTCGATGTGGGCCTTGTTGAAGTGGTAGGTGGCCACGTCAGCCGGATCGCTGGCCAGCTGGAACGCCGCACGCGGAGCGAACCACAGCAGGCTGCCGCGACGCCGGCACATCGAACAGTTGCAGTCGATGACGTCGCTGATCGGCGCCTCGGCCTGCACGGTGAATGCGATCCTGCCGCAATGGCAGCTTCCCTGGTATTCCATGTCCTGCGCTCCTTTGGAGGGTCCTTGAATCCGCCCATGGTAATCCTATGGCACGGGGACAAAGCAGCAACGGGGCCCTATGCTCAGGGTTTGACCCCGTACAGGAATGCCGATGCGCCCGCATCTTCTTGCCCTCGCCCTGGTCGCCGCGCTGGCCGGTTGCCAGCCGGCCGACGCCCCGACCACCGCTTCCACCCCGGCCGCCAGCCAGCAGGCCGGTGACGCGGCGGTCGATGCCGCCTTCGCCGATCTGTCCAAGCGCGCCCTGGACACCTGGATGCAGCTGTCGCCGGTCAGCGCCACCCAGATCGGTGACCACCGCTACGACAGCGAGCTGGACGACCTGAGCGCCGCCGGCCAGCAGAAGACCGTGGCCGCCTACAAGGCGCTGCTGGGCGAGCTGGACAAGATCGAAGTGGCCAAGCTGGGCCGCGAGAACCAGGTGGACGCGGCGATCCTGCGCAACCAGCTGCAGTCGGAAATCTGGAACGCTGAAGTGCTGCAGTCCGGCAAGTGGGACCCGCAGCTGTACAACGGCATCGCCGGCAGCGCGATCTACGGCCTGATGGCGCGCGAGTTCGCACCGCTGCCGGAGCGCCTGAAGGCGGCCACCGCGCGCATGGAAAAGCTGCCGGCGATCTTCGCCCAGGCGCGCGAGAACCTGGATCCGGCCCGCGTGCCGAAGATCCATGCCGAGACCGTTGCCAAGCAGAACAAGGGCATCCTCAGCATCGTCGATACCTTCATCACCCCGCATATCGGCGAACTGCCGCAGGCCGACCAGCAGCGCCTGCAAGCGGCCATCGACGGCCTGAAGAAGGCCGTGGACGAGCAGCAGACCTGGCTGGACAAGACCCTGGTGCCGAACGCCAAGGGCGACTTCCGCATCGGTGCGGAGAAGTACGACCAGAAGCTGAAATTCGCGCTGAGCTCCTCGCTGTCGCGCCAGGAGATCGGTGAGCGAGCGCGCGCCGAACTCAAGCGCGTGCGCGAGGACATGTACGGCATCGCGCAGACCGTGCTGAAGGACAAGCCGGGTGCACCGGAGATGCCGGCCCAGCCGACCGACGAGCAGCAGCAGAAGGCGATCGAGGCCGCGCTGGAACTGGCCTACGCCGACAAGCCGGCACGCGACAAGGTGGTTGACGATGCCAAGGCCGCGCTGGAGCAGTCCACCGCGTTCGTGCGCGAGCACGATCTGATGACGCTGCCCGATGCGCCGGTGGACATCATCCTGATGCCGGAATTCCAGCGTGGCGTGGCCGTGGCCTACTGCGATTCGCCGGGCCCGCTGGACAAGAACCTGAAGACCTTCTACGCCGTGTCGCCGATTCCTGACGACTGGAACGAGAAGCAGGTCGACTCGTTCCTGCGTGAGTACAACTCGCGCATGATCCACCTGCTGAGCATCCACGAAGGCACCCCGGGCCACTACCTGGAAGGCTGGCACTCGGCCAAGTTCCCCTCGACCCTGCGTGCGGTGCTGCGTTCGGGCCTGTTCGCCGAAGGCTGGGCGGTCTACACCGAGCGCATGATGCAGGAGCAGGGTTACCTCAACAACGATCCGCTGTTCCACCTGGTGCAGCTGAAGTTCTACCTGCGCACGATCTCCAACGCGATCCTCGACCAGGGCGTGCACGTGGACAACTGGGATCGCGAAAAGGCGATGCACCTGATGACCCACGACGCGTTCCAGCAGGAAAGCGAAGCGGCCGGCAAGTGGGTGCGCGCGCAGCTGACGTCGGCACAGCTGCCGACCTACTTCGTCGGTGCGCAGGAACACTTCGACACCCGCAAGGCAGTGCAGGAGAAGCTGGGGGACAAGTTCAACCTGAAGGCGTACCACGACCAGGTGCTGTCCTACGGCGCGCCGCCGGTGCGTTTCGCCCGCCAGCTGATGCTGGACCAGCCGATCGAGTGATCGGGACGGTGTGAGATGAAGCGGAGCGGCCCGGGGAAACCCGGGCCGCTTTCTTTGTTCGCCCCTGCTTGGGCTGCTGCCGGATCAGAGCAGATGGATGTACATTTTCTTTGAGCCCAGCCGCAGATCCACGAAGTACTCGGCACCACAGCCACGACAGGCTGCAGGACAATCCTCATCGCTGCCCCGCTCGTTTTCCAATGAGCCAGCCACGACCGGGTATCCGCACTCGAAACAGTTGAAAGCCACATGGTTGCCATGCGGATCAGCAGGGATCTGGTCACCCTCACCGTCCATCACCAGGAAATCCGTGATTCTCATTTCCACTCCCTCCCGCTGAATTGAGGACGAAAGACGAGCCGAACATCTAGCGTCAGTTGTGCGAAAGCAACGCGCGGATTGCACCACAGCGTGGCGCTTTACGTCCGCATCAGATCTCGATGCGTCGAAGCAATTGCCTGGGCTCCGCCTCCGTGCCCCGTTCAAAAAGCCTTGAAGCAATCACTGCTCCGCGGCCACGAAACCACCGGTCTGTCGCGCCCACAAGCGCGCGTACAGGCCACCGGCCGCGATCAGTTCGGCATGACTGCCGGTCTCGACGATGCGTCCCTGGTCCATCACAACCAACCGGTCCATGCGCGCGATGGTCGACAGCCGGTGCGCGATCGCGATCACCGTCTTGCCGCCCATCAGCTCATCCAGGCTGTCCTGGATCGCCGCTTCGACTTCCGAGTCGAGTGCCGAGGTCGCTTCGTCCAGCACCAGGATCGGCGCATCCTTCAGCAGCACGCGGGCAATGGCGATGCGCTGGCGCTGGCCACCGGACAGCTTCACGCCGCGCTCGCCGACATGCGCGTCGTAGCCACGGCGCCCCTGCCCGTCCACCAGCGTATCGATGAAGGCCTCGGCACGCGCCTTGGCTACGGCAGCACGCAGCTGCTCCTCGGTCGCGTCGGGGCGGCCGTACAGCAGGTTGTCGCGGATCGAGCGATGCAGCAGCGAAGTGTCCTGGGTGACCACGCCGATCTGCTGGCGCAGGCTTTCCTGGGTGACGTAGGCGATGTCCTGGCCGTCGATCAGGATGCGGCCGCTCTCCAGGTCGTACAGGCGCAGCAGCACGTTCACCAGGGTCGACTTGCCGGCACCGGAAGGACCGACCAGGCCGATCTTCTCGCCCGGCTTCACCACCAGGTCGAGGCCGGCGATCACGCCGCCCTTCTTGCCGTAATGGAAGTGGATGTCCTGGAACTGCACGCCACCACGGGTCACCTGCAGCGGCACCGCGTCCTCGCGGTCCTGCACGGTCAGCGGCTGGGCGATGGTGGTGATGCCATCCTGCACCGTGCCGATGTCCTCGAAGATGCCGTTGATGGTCCACATGATCCAGCCGGACATGTTGTGGATGCGGATCACCAGGCCGGTCGCCAGGGTGATCGCGCCCACGGTGATATGGCCACCATTCCACAGCCACAGCGCGAGCCCACAGGTACCGGCAATCAGGAAACCGTTGACGATGGCGATGGTCAGGTCCATGCCGGTGGTCACCCGGGTCTGCGCGCGGTGCTTGACCGCCAGTTCCTGGATCGACTCGGCCACGTAGGCCTGCTCGCGCCCGCCATGGGCGAACAGCTTCAGCGTGGGAATGTTGGTGTAGCCATCGACGATGCGGCCCATTGCCTTGGAGCGCGCTTCGGACGCAATCCAGGCCCGTTCCTTCGCGCGCGGCACGAAGTAGACCATGATCACCGCATAGGCGAGCAGCCACAGGACCAGCGGCACCATCAACCGCCAGTCCGCCTGCGCGAACAGGTACAGCGCCGTGCCGGTATAGACCACGATGTACCAGAGCGAATCGACCATCTGTACCGCCGACTCGCGCAGCGAGGTACCGGTCTGCATGACCCGGTTGGCGACACTGCCGGCGAAGTCGTTCTGGAAGAAGCTCAGGCTCTGCCGAACCACGTAGTTGTGCATCAGCCAGCGCGAGCGGTTGCTCAGGCCGGGCACGATCGCCTGGTTGACCAGCAGGTTGTGCAGGCCGACCAGGATCGGCCGCGCGATGACCGTGATGAACAGCATCCAGCCCAGTTCATTGGCATGGCGCTTGAAGAAATCGGCACCGGGTTGCTCGGCGACCATGTCGACGATGCGGCCCAGGTAATCGAACATGGCCACTTCCACCAGCGCCAGGAGCAGGCCGGCGATGAGCGTGGCCAGCAGCACCGGCCACACCGGGCGCAGGTAGTGCAGGTAGAACGGCAGCACCTTGCGCGGTGGCATGCGCCCATCCACGGGCGGGAACACCGGAATCAGGGATTCAAACCAACGGAACATCGCATTCCCTCGCCATCAATAGCCGGCGGAGTATCCCACGCCGGATGTGTACGCCGGCCGACGATGCCGTGGCGCCGGTAGTGCCGGGCGCGGGGGGGGCCCACCCCCCACGGGGTACGGGTGAGGC
>NZ_JAVFVN010000963.1:0-327 GCF_030910085.1 Stenotrophomonas maltophilia group sp. RNC7
AAAATCAAAAGCGGGTCGCGGGGGGGGCGCACACCGGGTGGGGGGGGGGTGCCGTGGTGAGATGTATAAACACAGCAGCCCCACGAATATGGTGGGTTAAGCAAACCACGGAAACAAAAAGATAAAGCAACAAACCACCCCACACACCACCCCCCCCCCCAACAACTGGGGCGCGACCCCCGCGACCCGCTTTTGATTTTCTTTTTCTCTTCCGTGGCTGGCAGCACACGGAAACTGTCAGGGGCCGGGCGGGGGGGGGGGGGGGGGGGGGGAGGCGCCAGGCTTAGGGGCACCAGCAGTAAGGTTAGAAAATTAAACCTCACCAGC
>NZ_JAVFVN010000965.1:0-1252 GCF_030910085.1 Stenotrophomonas maltophilia group sp. RNC7
AGTTGTGCCAAGTCTATTTCTATAAACTCAGCAAATAATTTAGATGGATTTCACTTCTGTAACGATTGTTTTGAAAAGCGTAAAGACTTAATATTTACACATAGAACATCTAAAATAGATTTAGTCTTTGTAAAAGAGCAATTAAAAGAGTAAGAAACTACGTGTAAAGTGAAACAATTTTCTCAAGATAAAGATGTTAAATAAAACAATGTCGTTATTTTGTTTAGTAGTAATCAAGGTTGAAAGTAGTACTAAAAAGGGGAATGGTAATGACTGAAAGTTTTATAGTGTATGTCGTTGGGTTATTTATCCTTGTTGCGGCTTTGATCTGTTTTTCTATACTAACCAATCCTAAACAATATGTATCATTTAAAATATTATCTGGTTTGGGGATTTTTATCTTAGGATTTATTAGTTATGGATTTATTTTATATTTTCGCTCGATTTTTACTTTAGAAAGATATCTTATTCATTGAAAGTGAAATCGTTTTTTCAATGCTAATTAATACAGTACAACAGTGCTAATATAAAGAGGTTGATGGGAGGGATAAGAGCATATGGACGTTATTATGCTGAATATCTTATTTTTTCTACTTTATACATTACTTTTCATTATTTGTATAGGTATTATACATTTCATATTTACTATACTAGAAGTCACAAAAGGAGTAGAAGGGCCGGGGTATGGAGTATTAACAGGTATACTAGCTGGTATAAGTTCAAGTTTAATTATGATGTTAATCATACATAACATGCCTATTTAATCAAATTACTAATTGTATACAAAAGGGGGTTTGCAAGTGAACATGCAAAAACGAATTAGAATTGTAAATGAAATTATTTGCGAAATGGAGAAATTATGATAAAAAATGAAAAACAAGATTGCCCAAGATGTGGTAAAGCCGTTATCACTTTGTATAGACCATTTATGGATCATAAAGGCCCTAATTTATGTTCAGTGTGTAATAGAAAACGTGTTAAAGAAGAAAATGAATTGACTGAAGAACAAAAGATTGTTCTATGGTACTTCCAAAATCAAATGGTATTAACGAATTTTATCTCTGTTGCCTTAGAAGTCGAGGAACAGTATGAGAGTGTGCCTAAGGATGTTTTAGATGCATATGAAAGGTTATCTAACTTAGAATTTTTACATGTTATTAACAAAGCAACAAATTACTTGTTTAAAGCAAGTGAACGCTTTTGTAATAGTTTATAAGTATTACAGAATGGGGAGATAATATTGAGTGAAGAA
>NZ_JAVFVN010000968.1:0-1589 GCF_030910085.1 Stenotrophomonas maltophilia group sp. RNC7
TTTTATCTGAGGTAGTGAATATGAGGGCGTTCGCTATATGGAGAAGGTTCTACACGCGCATCAATCGAGAAGAATTGTTTAAGGATGCTCTCGGTGATTACTTCTTCCGGTGTGCCCCAGGCTACGATCTTTCCTGATGCCATAACGATTAATTCGTCGCAAAACATGGCTGCATGATTGAGGTCATGCAGCGCAATTATGCTTGTGATCGGCAGCGCGGAAACCAGTTTCAACAAGCTCATCTGGTGGTGTACATCCAGATGATTGGTCGGTTCGTCAAGAATAAGCTCTTTTGGCGTCTGCGCCAGGGCTCTCGCTATGTGCGCACGTTGCTTCTCTCCACCTGACAGGCTTTGCCACTGATCGTTTTTCTTGGTTATCATTCCCGTGCGTTCAATCGCGTTTTGTACCGCTGTCTCGTCAGCGCTTGTCCAGCCAGAGAACATTGATTTATGCGGAAAGCGCCCAAGTCTTACGACGTCCATTACTTTAAGATTGGCATTTGTCGTCGCGTGCTGCTCGACAAAAGCCACACGTTGCGCGACGCTGCGCCGGGCAACCGAATTGATATCCTTTTCGTCAAGCAGGACGCGTCCGGAACAGGGGCGTTTCAATCCGGCGATCAGGCGCAGTAACGATGTTTTTCCGGAACCGTTTGGTCCCAGAAGCCCCAGCATTCTCCCAGGCTTCGCTTCGAAAGACACATCGTCGATTACGGTCTTTTTGCCGATTTTCCAGACAAGATTTTCGGCTCTGATCGTCATGATGGGCGCTGAAACCGGTAAAGAATAATTGAGAAGAATGGTACGCCCACAAGTGCAGTCACCACACCGATGGGCAGGACTTGTTGGGGTATCAGTGCGCGCGAAGCGATATCGGCCAGCACCATGAATATCGCGCCGATAATGGCGCATGCAGGCAACAATCTTACGTGTAGCGGTCCGACTATGAAGCGTGCAGCATGCGGGACGACGAGCCCGACGAAGCCTATGGAACCGACCATGCTGACAATGGTGGCGGTCATCATTGCGGTGAGTGCAAAGAGGAAAATGCGCGCGTGGCCGACATTCACGCCGAGCGAGGAGGCGGCCTCATCCCCGAAAGCAAATGCATCCAGAACATGGGCATAGAGAAGACAGGCGATAAGACCGAAGGTGATGACCACCGACACCAGCATAAATTCTGGCCACCGAACGCCACCGAAGCTGCCAAGGAGCCAGAACATCACGTCACGAGCCTGCTGTGCATTGCCGGATGTGGTGACGATGTACGAGGTTGCAGCGTTGAAAAGCTGCGATGCAGCGACGCCCGCCAGAATGGTACGATCCGCGCCGCCGCGCGTACCATTTGAGAGAAGGGCAACGAAGAAAAAGGCCGAAAACGCGCCAACGAATGCGCCTGCCGACAAGGAAACAGCGCCAGCGCCTATGCCAAGAATTACAACCGTTACAGCGCCCGTAGACGCTCCCGCGGAAATGCCCAGAACGTACGGCTCCGCCAGGGGATTACGCAAAAGCGACTGCATGATCGCGCCGGAAAGAGCGAGGCCTGCGCCGCAAAATGCTGCTACCAATGCGCGGCTGAGACGG
>NZ_JAVFVN010000970.1:0-337 GCF_030910085.1 Stenotrophomonas maltophilia group sp. RNC7
TGTAAAGGAGGTTCTTTCATTTTTGTCGTTGAATGTAGCCCTAGTCATACCATCTTCGTAAATTACATCCGTAATTCTGTATAGATCATCGTAGTAATAAATAGTTTGGCTACCATCTCGCTCAGTTAATATCGTTCTTTGATTAGCTTCATCGTACTCAAAATACATGGTGCTTCCATTAGCTAAAATTTGCTCTATCACTCTGTCTTTATCATCGTAAATATTAGTGATACTACCATCTCTTAGAGGGCTTATGATTTTGGTAATACGATTATTAGAATCATATTGGTACTCTATACTATGTCCTTCAGGATTTTGATAGTTTACCATCTGATTT
>NZ_JAVFVN010000116.1:0-368 GCF_030910085.1 Stenotrophomonas maltophilia group sp. RNC7
GTTGCTGGGCATCGTGGCGGCGTGGCTGCCGCCGTCGCGGCCTGCTGCTCACTGAGGGGGTTTGGTTTGCAGGGCTTGCAGCCCTGCACCCGCAGAGGCAACGGCAACAGACGAAGCGCGCTATCCGTGGATTGGCGGGGGGGGGGGGGGGGGGGGGGGGGGCGCGGCCTCAGTCCCCGGGGGGGGCGGGGCGGCCCCCCGGCCGGGCCCCCCCCCCCCCCCCCCCCCCCCCCACCCCGCCTTCGACAGTTTCCTGCGATTTGTCGGAACGGTGTACTGCTCTGGTCGGTGTCGATCTTGGTCGACACGGTAGATAAATGCCATGCGTGGATGAATTCATTCGATATCTGACAGATGTGTCGACCAAG
>NZ_JAVFVN010000985.1:0-566 GCF_030910085.1 Stenotrophomonas maltophilia group sp. RNC7
TCTAGGAGTGGATTTTTAACAGCAGGATGTATTATTTCTCTAGTATTCATACAATCAGTGCATATCGGATCATAATTTTCAGCACATTTACAAGGTTCTCTAATCTCATAAAATTCTTCTGTATTTGGATTTTGATTATTACTCCAAAACTTAAACCCACGCCACTCATTCGAAAGCTCTCCTAACTCCACCTGCAATGCTAATATTTTCTTAGGTAGCAAATCCTGCCCATCTAATCCTTTTTCTCTGACGATATGTTCATCAAGTTTTCTCTGCATTTCAAACAATTCGCCTAAATTCATCCCTGCATCACCCTCCTTGCGTCTAGTAATCCATCAAAACCCATTTCCTTGAGCTTGATCCTTATCGTCGGAGCACTCATTTGTAGCTTCACTTGCAACTCTACACTCTTGGCACCTTTTTCAACTTCCTCAAGCAATATTTTCTCTAACTCCGGTGTCCATTTCGTGATTTTTTGTCCTACTTTCAAAATTTCACCTTCCTTCGTATAATATTTGTAATGTGTCATATCACATCTGCAGCATTTAGTTTATATTCTTCAATTC
>NZ_JAVFVN010000989.1:0-16679 GCF_030910085.1 Stenotrophomonas maltophilia group sp. RNC7
AAGCCGGATGACATTCCTGCTTTCAGCGAGGCGGTGGTAAAAGCGCTTGCCGCGTGATCCGCTCTACCGGTAGTGCCGGCCCGCGGCCCCCACCACCCAAATTTCCCAGCACGCCTGCCCGCCCCAGCTTGCCCACGGTAGGGTTGAAGCTGACCACCCCCCTGCCCGTCGTCACCGGTGCCGCCCGGCGTGCTGGCAAAAAACGGTTGGGCCGGCCGCCGGCCGCCACTACCGGTAGAGCGGATCACGCGGCAAGCGCTTTTACCACCGCCTCGCTGAAAGCAGGAATGTCATCCGGCTTGCGGCTGGTGATCACGTTGCCGTCGACCACGACCTCGGCGTCGCGCCAGTTCGCACCGGCGTTGGCCAGATCCTGCTGAAGGGACGGCCAGGAGGTCAGCGCGCGGCCATCGGCCAGGCCGCTGTTGATCAGCAGCCACGGGCCATGACAGATCGCGGCGACGGGCTTGCCGGCTTCATCCACTGAGCAGATGAAGCTGAGCACCGCATCGTCGGTGCGCAGTGTGTCCGGATTGATCACACCTCCCGGCAGCACCAAGGCATCAAAGCCCGCCGGGTCCGCCTCGTCCAGCGGGATGTCGACCGCGACGGCGTCGCCCCAGTTCTTCTCTTTCCAGCCCTTGATGGTCGCCTCCTTTGCGGGCGACACCACGCTGACCCGCGCACCTTCCGCTTCCAGCAGCCGTTTGGGCTCGGTCAATTCGGACTGTTCAAAGCCGTGGGTCGCGAGGATTGCGATCTGTTTGCCTTTCAATCGCTCTGCCATGGGTGCACTCCAGTTCGGGGAGTGCACAGCGTGGACGAACGGCCCTTGCACGGCGGTGACCCTGCCGTGCACGGCAGGTGGAGAGCCTCCGGGTGGTGCCGGTCAGCGCTTGGGCTGCAGCATGGTGCCGGTGCACTTGGGCGAGCCGCAGCGGCATTCCCAGATCTTCTTCAACTTGGCGGTGTGGCGCTCGGCCAGGGTGATGCCGTAGTTGTAGGTCAGCTCTTCGCCAGCCTTGATATCGCGCAGCGCCTCGATGAACACCTTGTCGCCACGGCTGTCGCCGTCCTCATCCTCCTCGATCACCGCCTCGCAGTTCGGGTCGCAGCTGTGGTTGATCCAGCGCGCATCGTTGCCCTTGTAGTTGGCATCGATCACCCAGTCGTCATTGAGGGTGAACAGGAAGGTATGGCCGCTTTCGACGTCGCCGCTGTCATCGGCATCAACGTCGCCGTGGCTGCGCAGCAGGCCCTTGTACTGGATCACGCGCTCGCCCTGCTTGATCGGGGCGAGGGCGAACACGCCGTTGCCATGGATGGCGGACTTGCGGGCTTGGATCTTCTTCGGCATCGGCACGGGCTGTTTGCAGCGAATGGAACAGGGATTCTCGCCCATTCCGGGTGATTGCGAAAATCACCCGGTTGGCGCAGCATGGCGCCCCCGGCAGCGCCCGCTGGCAGAGCCTCCCGGCCCGGCCCCAGCGCCGGCTGAATGCCCGGGTTGGATGGTGGCGAATAAAAGCGTACAATTTCAGTCCGCTTTAAGAACCACTCGCATCCCCATGTTGCGCGTCACCAAGCTCACCGATTACGCCACCGTCGTGCTGACCGTGCTCGCCGCCCGTCCGGGCGAGGTGCTCAGTGCCACCGAGCTGGCCGAATTCACCGGCCTGGAGCCGCCCACCGTCAGCAAGGTACTCAAGCCGCTGGCCCAGGCCGGCCTGGTCGAAGGCCTGCGCGGTGTCCGTGGCGGCTACCGGCTGACCCGCCCGGCCATCGAGATCTCGCTGTTCGAAGTGGTCGAAGCGATGGAAGGGCCGCTGGCCCTGACCGAATGCAGCCACGACCACCACCAGTGCGGCATGGCACCCAAGTGCGGCGCGCGCAGCAGCTGGCGGTTGATCAACGACGTGGTGTCCGAGGCCCTGCGCGACGTCAGTCTTGCGCAGATCCTGCCCCCCCTTCCCCTTGCCGATGACGAACAGCGCCGCACCATCGCTGTCGACGTCGTCTCCTGATCCACAGGCAGCCCCCCATGGCCACCGAAACCATCGAAAACGTCGCCCACGACGACACCCCCAACCGCGAGATCCACGAGCAGCTCGGCCGCAAGTATTCGGCTGGCTTCATCACCGAGATCGAGTCGGACTCCCTGCCGCCGGGCCTGGACGAGGACACCATCCGTGCCCTGTCGGCCAAGAAGGACGAGCCGGAGTGGATGACGCAGTGGCGCCTGGACGCCTACCGCCACTTCCTGACCATGCCGATGCCGGACTGGGCCAAGCTGGAGATCGCCCCGATCGACCTGCAGGCGCTCAGCTACTACTCGGCGCCGAAGGGCCCGAAGTACGCCTCGCTGGACGACGTGCCGAAGGAACTGCTCGACACCTACGACAAGCTGGGCGTGCCGCTGCACGAGCGCGCCAAGCTGGCCGGCGTGGCGGTGGATGCGGTGTTCGACTCGGTCTCCGTCGGTACCACCTTCCGCAAGGAACTGGCTGAGAAGGGCATCATCTTCTGCTCGATGTCCGAGGCCATCAAGGAACACCCGGAGCTGGTGCGCCAGTACCTGGGCACCGTGGTGCCGGTGGGTGACAACTACTTCGCCGCGCTCAACTCGGCGGTGTTCTCCGATGGCAGCTTCGTGTTCATTCCCAAAGGCGTGCGCTGCCCGATGGAACTGAGCACCTACTTCCGCATCAACGCCGGCCACACCGGCCAGTTCGAGCGCACCCTGATCGTGTGCGAGGACAAGGCCTACGTCTCCTACCTGGAAGGCTGCACCGCGCCGATGCGCGATGAGAACCAGCTGCACGCTGCGGTGGTCGAACTGGTGGCACTGGAAGATGCGGAGATCAAGTACTCCACGGTGCAGAACTGGTATCCGGGCGACGAGAACGGCGTCGGCGGCATCTACAACTTCGTCACCAAGCGTGCCGAGTGCCGCGGCGCGCGCAGCAAGGTCACCTGGACCCAGGTCGAGACCGGCTCGGCGATCACCTGGAAGTACCCCTCGTGCGTGCTGCTGGGCGACGATTCGGTCGGTGAGTTCCACTCGGTCGCGCTGACCCATCACCGCCAGCAGGCCGACACCGGCACCAAGATGATCCACGTCGGCAAGCGCACCAAGAGCAAGATCGTCAGCAAGGGCATCAGCGCCGGCCGCGGCCAGAACACCTACCGCGGCCTGGTGCGGGTGGACCGCAACGCCGATGGCGCGCGCAACTACACCCAGTGCGATTCGCTGCTGATCGGCAAGCAGTGCGGCGCCCACACCTTCCCCTACATCGAGGTGAAGAACCCGGGCGCCACCGTCGAGCACGAGGCCACCACCTCCAAGATTTCCGACGACCAGCTGTTCTACTGCCGCGCCCGTGGCATCAGCCAGGAAGACGCGGTGTCGATGATCGTCGACGGCTTCTGCAAGCAGGTGTTCCGCGAACTGCCGATGGAGTTCGCAGTGGAAGCCAAGAAGCTGCTGGAAGTCTCGCTGGAAGGTTCGGTCGGATGAAGGCCCTGTTCGCCCTGGCCCTGCTGCTCGGTACCGCCGCGCCGGCATGGGCGGCCAGCGCCGACGCCGACGGGTGCAATCCTGAAGGCACGCAGATGGAGCTCAACGCCTGCGCCGACCGCGATTTCCGCAAGGCCGACGCCGAGCTCAACGCGGTCTACCGGCAGGTGCTGGCCAAGCTTGCCGGGCAGCCGGTGGCACTGGCCCGGCTGAAGGACGCGCAGCGCCTGTGGGTGCAGCTGCGTGATGCCGATCTGGAGGCGCGCTACCCGGTCGGCAAGGACGAGAATCCGCGCGTCCTGTACGGCTCGATGTACCCGATGCTGTATCTGCACGCCAAGTCCAGCCTGACCGATACGCGCACCGCCTACCTGCGCAGCGAATTCCTGGAGCGCAGCGAATACGACCTGTAAGTCGCGCTGCCTGCCATCCCCCATTCGACAAGACGACCATTCCAATGCTGAAGATCGAAAACCTCCACGCCCGCATCGGCGACAAGGAAATCCTCAAGGGCCTGTCGCTGGAAGTGAAGCCCGGCCAGGTGCACGCCATCATGGGCCCCAACGGCGCCGGCAAGTCCACCCTGGGCAATGTCCTGGCCGGCCGCGACGGTTACGAAGTGACCGAAGGCAGCGTGCAGTTCGAAGGCAGCGATCTGCTGGACCAGGACCCGGAAGCGCGCGCCGCCGCCGGCCTGTTCCTGGCGTTCCAGTACCCGGTGGAAATCCCGGGCGTGAACAACACCTACTTCCTGCGCGCGGCACTGAACGCCCAGCGCAAGGCGCGCGGCGAAGAGGAACTCGATTCGATGCAGTTCCTCAAGCTGGTGCGGCAGAAGCTGGCCGTGCTGCACCTGAAGGACGAGCTGCTGCATCGTGGCGTCAACGAAGGCTTCTCCGGCGGCGAGAAGAAGCGCAACGAGATCTTCCAGCTGGCCGTGCTGGAACCGAAGCTGGCGATCCTCGACGAGACCGACTCGGGCCTGGACATCGACGCACTGAAGAGCGTGGCCGACGGCGTCAATGCGCTGCGCGCCGCCGACCGTTCGTTCCTGGTCATCACCCATTACCAGCGCCTGCTGGACTACATCAAGCCGGACGTGGTGCACGTGCTGGCCGATGGCCGCATCGTCAAGAGCGGCGGCCCCGAGCTGGCGCTGGAACTGGAAGCGCACGGCTATGATTTCCTGAAGGACCGGGTCGTGCCCGAGGCGGCGGTCTGATGAGCGCCCTGCTCGACTCGATGGCCCAGGCCTTCTGCGGCAGCGATGCGCGCCGCGAAGTGCTGGATGCGGCCCTGCGCGATGGCCTGCCGGCCGCCCGCAATGAAGCCTGGAAGTACACCTCGCTGCGCCAGCTGGAACGCCGTGCGTTTGCTGCGGCACCGCTGCAGGGCCCGGCGCTGGACGCCGCGCTGCTGGACGACATCCCGGCGCCGCGCCTGGTGTTCGTCAACGGCCGCCTCGATGCCACGCTGAGCGACGTGCAGGCCCTGCCGGCCGGCGTGCAGCTGCAGCCGCTGTCGGCCGCACTGGCCTCCGGCGAAGACGCCGTGCGTTTCCTTGGCCGCCGCTACGAGCGCAGCGAAGAGATCTTCGCCCGCCTCAACGCCGCACTGGCCGATGAAGGCGTGGTGCTGCGCGTGGACGAAGGCGTGCAGGTCGAAGCGCCGCTGCAGCTGGTATTCGCCAGTGTGGCGGGCGAGACCGACCTGGCCTGGCATCACCGCCACCTGATCGAACTGCGTGCCGGCGCCAGCCTCGGCGTGGTCGAGCACCGCTTCAGCGTGGGTGACTCCGCCCACCTGGACAACACCGTGCTGCATGCCCACGTCGCGCGCGACGCCGTGCTCAAGCACGCCCGCGTGCAGGCCGGCAGCGCACGCCAGACCAGCTTCCTGCGCACCGACGCGGTGTTGGCCCGCGACGCGCAGTACCACCGCGTCGACCTGGAACTGGGCGCCGCGCTCAGCCGCCATGAACTGAACGTGCGCCTGGAAGGCGACAATGCCCGGCTGACCGCCAACGGCGTGCTGCTCGGCAATGGCCGCCGCCACGTCGAAACCCGCCTCGGCATCGACCATATCGCCCGCGATACCGCCTGCGAGCTGCTGTGGCGCGGCGTAGCCGCCAACCGCAGCCGCGTGGTGTTCCATGGTGGCATCCAGATCCGCGAAGGCGCCGATGGCACCGACGCGAACCTGTCCAACAAGAACCTGCTGCTGTCGGCGGACGCCGAGATCGACACCCAGCCGACGCTGGTGATCGACGCCGATGAAGTGAAGGCCGCGCACGGCGCGACCGTTGGCCAGCTCGATGCCAATGCGCTGTTCTACCTGCGCTCGCGCGGCCTGCCGCAGGCCCAGGCGCAGGCGCTGCTGAGCGCTGCGTTCTGCCATGAACCGCTGAAGATCCTGCCGGACGCGCTGCGCGCGCAGCTGGCACGCCGCCTGGACAAGGCCCTGGCCGAGGCGGGTGTGGCATGAATCTGTCCACGCCGCGCCCGATCGAAGAACGCACCGGCGCCCCCGACTGGGACCGCGTCCGCCTCGACTTCCCGCTGCTGATGCGCGAAGTACACGGCAAGCCGCTGGTCTATTTCGACAATGCCAACACCGGCCAGAAGCCGGTGCAGGTGATCGGCGCGGTGGACGAGTTCTACCGCCGTTACAACGCCAACGTCAGCCGCGCGGTGCATGCACTGGGCAGCGAAGCCACCGATGCCTACGAAGGTGCGCGCAACACGCTGGCGCGCTTCCTCAACGTGCGCCCCAGCGAGCTGGTGCTGTGCAGCGGCACCACCTTCGCCATCAACCTGGTGGCGTATTCGTGGGCGCTGCCGCGGCTGAAGGCCGGCGACGTGATCCTGGTGTCGCGCATGGAGCACCATGCCAACATCGTGCCGTGGCAGCTGGTCGCGCAGCGTACCGGTGCCACCATCCGCGTGGCCGAGATCACTCCCGATGGTGCGCTGGACCTGGATGCGCTGCGCGCGGCGATGACCCCGGAGGTCAAGCTGCTGGCGGTCACCCATGTCTCCAACGTGCTGGGCACGGTCAACCCGGTGCGCGAGATCTGCCGCGAAGCGCGCAAGCGCGGCATCATCACCGTGGTCGATGGCTCGCAGGCCGTGCCGCACCGCAAGGTCGACGTCGCCGCGATCGGCTGCGATTTCTATGCCATCACCGGCCACAAGATGTGCGGCCCAACCGGTACCGGTGCGCTGTGGGCGCGCCGCGAACACCTGGACGCGATGCCGCCCTTCCTCGGCGGCGGCGAGATGATCAAGGAAGTCAGCTTCGACGGCACCGTGTTCAACGATGCCCCGCACAAGTTCGAAGCCGGCACCCCGAACATCGCCGGTTTCATCGGCCTGGGCGTGGCCGCCGACTACCTGCAGCAGCTGGGGCAGGACCACGTGGAAGCGCGCGAAGCCGAACTGCTGGCGCACTTCACCGAAGAACTGCACCGCGTCGATGGCCTGCGCATCATCGGCGAAGCACCGGAAAAGGCGGCCGTGGTCTCATTCCTGATCGACGGCGCACATGCGCATGATCTGGCGACCCTGCTCGACCTGGAAGGCGTGGCCGTGCGCTCGGGCCAGCACTGCGCGCACCCGCTGCTGCAGTACTTCGGCGTTGCAGCAACCTGCCGTGCCTCGTTGGCGTTCTACAACACGCACGCCGAGATCGAGCGGTTCATGACGGCGCTGACCAAGGTGCGCAAGCTGCTGGGATGAGCCCGCAGACTGGGGTCAGATCCCTTTCGCCGCCCGAAAGGGCTCTGACCCCAACTACCCGATCACTCCTGCAGCCGCCGCACCGACGACACACATAGTTCGGCAGGCCACTGGCCAAGATGCCCCTTGCCGCTCACCGCATCCGGCCGCGCCGCCGACACGATCCCGGTCATTTCAAAAGCCTGCTCCGTCGGCAACGTCACCGGCGCGATTCCCTCCACCCAGATGCCGTCTGCCGCCCACGGGTCACGTACCGGCGGTCCCGGATGCAGCGCCGACATTTCCCAGCCTTCGACGTAGGCACCCCGCACCTTTACCAAGCGGCCCTGGTAGCGGACAGGGTGCGCACGCAGTTCCTCCAGGGCGACAGGAAGTGCACGTGCCGGGTTGAACCCAGGGCAGGCAAAACTGTTGAAGGAAGCATCCCTGCCCACGACGGAGCCATCCGTGCACGCGAGCAGGATCGACATCGCCACGATCATGCCGAGCGTAGCGACCTTCATGGCGCCCCCGTCTCCGCCCTGCCAATCCATTTCTGCCTCCTGCGGGAAAGCGATGAACGGCGAGCATAGCCGGCGCCCCGGGGGCAGAGCTCCTCCGCGTTGCGAAAGGGATCTGACCCCTCCCCCCATTTGCGCCCGCCCATACCCCACCTAGAATGGCCCCATGAGCACCCTGACCTTCCGCGCCGCCACGCCGGCCGACATTCCCGCCCTGATCACCCTGGTCACCTCGGCCTACCGCGGCGATGCCAGCCGCGTCGGCTGGACCACCGAAGCCGACCTGCTGGACGGTGCCCGCATCGACGCCGAAGGCATCCAGGCCGACCTCGAGCGCCCGCGCTCGACCATCCTCCTGGCCGAGCGCGAAGGCGTTCTTGTGGCCTGCGCCCACGTCGCCGATGTCGACGGCAAGGGCTACTTCGGCATGTTCTCGGTCGATCCGGCCCAGCAGGGCGGCGGTGTCGGCAAGCAGCTGATGGACGCCGCCGAAGCGCACGCCGCACGCGAATGGAACGTGCCGGTGATGCAGATGACAGTGATCGACGTACGCGACGAACTGATCGCCTTCTACGAGCGTCGTGGCTACCAGCGTACCGGCATCAAGAAGCCGTTCCCGTATGGCGACGAACGCTTCGGCATTCCCAAGCGCGACGACCTGCGTTTCGAAATCCTGGAGAAACCGCTGGCCGGAGCAGCCGCGTGAGCGATACCTGGACCTTCGTCTGTGCCGGCAACGAGCTGCTGCCCGGTGAAATGAAGAGCGTGTTCGACGAAGTGACCGGCACCCCGATCGTGGTGTTCAACCTCGACGGCGAGCTGTACGCACTGGAAGACCAGTGTACGCACGAGGAGTTCGAACTGTCCTCGGGCGAATTCAACACCGCCGAAGGCAGCGTGGAATGCGTGCTGCACGGCGCGCGCTTCGACGTGCGCGATGGCCGCGCCCTGTGCGCCCCGGCCTATACGCCGGTACCCAAGTTCCCGGTGAAGCGCGAACACGACGCCGTCTGGACGCGCGACGACCGGGATTGAGGCCGCGCCCCGACCTCGGGGTATCCGCCCGTGGGCTGGATCTGCAGGAGGCCCGCAAGGGCCCTCCCAGGGCGTTCCCCGGCCACTCCAACGTGCCGCAACATGCCGTACATGCGAATCATTATCGTTGATGTTATTCTACGTAACATCTTCGTAACGACGCCGCCCTCGCGCCATGGCTTCGCCCGCGCCCTCTGCCACGTTGTGCCGGCTCGCTCGCCAGGGGTGGCCGCTGGCCGTGGCCGTGCTGCTGACGCTGCTGCTGGGCTGGTCGGCGCTGCACGAAGGACGCGGCAGCGACCCGACTGCCCAAGGGTGGCAGGCACATGCCGAAGGCTTGCGCCAGGTCATGCCATTGCCGGCGCCGTCGGCGGACGAGTGCCCGCAACATGCTGCACCTGCACCGGAGCCGCCGCTTGAGGGTGAGGGCAACACGCCCTGCGCCGGACTGACACCCCTGCGCGCGCCCCTGGTCGCACATATCCCGCTATGGCGCTCCGACGCCCTGCGCCGGCAACTGCACGATCCCGCACTGCGATTGAACCCCGGCCACGCACCGCCTGCACCGCACGCCAGTTGAGGCGCCCTGCGGCGGTTGCCGTGCGCCTGTTTACGTTTCCTGCCAGCCGAGCGTCGGCTCGGCTCTACAGATACCGCCTTCTACATGTCGTCGCGCTGTCTGCGCTTCGGCCTTCGCCGTTTCCCGATCCACGCCACTACCCATAGCCATGACCCACATCACGTCCCGCAAACACGCCCCGCGCGTATCCCTGCTCGCCACCGCCACCCTGGCCGCCGGCTTCGCACCGCTGGCCGCGCAGGCTGCCGACAGCGCCGATGCCGGCTCCCGCAATGCCACCGACCTGGACAAGGTGCAGGTGCGCGGCAGCTGGTTCAATCCGTCCTCGCCGAAGTTCACCGCCGAACTGCTGGACACCCCGAAGTCGGTGTCGATCGTGTCGGAAAAGCTGATCGCCGAAACCGGTGCGACCAACCTGCAGGATGCACTGCGCATGGTGCCGGGCATCACCTTCGGTGCCGGCGAAGGCGGCAACCCGACCGGCGACCGCCCCTTCATCCGTGGCTTCGATTCGCAGAGCAACGTCTTCGTCGACGGCCTGCGCGACGTCGGCTCGCAGACCCGCGAGATCTTCGATCTGGAGCAGGTGGAAGTGGTCAAGGGCCCGAGCTCGGCCTACGGTGGCCGTGATTCCGGTGGTGGCAGCCTGAACCTGGTGAGCAAGACGCCTAAGCTGAAGAACGAGACCAACGCCAGCATGGGCATCGGTACCGACAGCTACGCACGCGGCACCGTGGACGCCAACTACGTTCTGGGCGATGGCATCGCCGCGCGCCTGAACCTGATGAAGCACGAATCGGACATCGCTGGCCGCGACGCCGCCAATGTCAGCCGCTGGGGCATCGCGCCGTCGATCGCGTTCGGCCTGAACGGCCCGGCGCAGCTGATCGCCAGCCACTACCACATGCAGAGCGATGACCTGCCGGACGCCGGTGGTTTCCCCTACGGCAACCCGAACGGTGCGCCGGCCTCGAAGTGGGTCGACGGCCGCCCGATGGTGCCGGACCGCAACAACTACTACGGCCTGGTCGACCGTGACTTCCAGCGCACCCGTGCCGACATCAGCACGCTGGATGCCAGCTACGATTTCGGCGGCCACAAGCTGCGCAACATCGCGCGCCTGGGCAACACCAGCAACGATTACCTGTGGACCCAGCCGGACGACAGCCAGGGCAACCCGAACAACTACGGCACCTTGTGGCGCCGTACCAACGCCCGCGCCGTCGACGTCAAGAGCTTCGCCGACCAGCTGGGCCTGACCGGTGCCTTCCAGACCGGCGCGCTCAAGCACAGCTACAGCGCTGGCGTGGAGTACAGCGACGAGAAGATGACCCGCGGCAGCTATCTGATGACCCCGGGCACCAGCAACCCGCTCACCGGCAACAGCAAGTGCCCGACCACCGGCGCGGCCACCGGCTACAACTGCACCGATTTCGCCGATCCGGATCCGCGCGATCCGTGGGCAGCCACCCATTCGGTGTACCGCAGCGACAAGGCACTGGACGTCGAGCAGCGCACCAGGACCACCTCGGCCTACGTGTTCGACACCATCGAGCTCAATGAGCAGTGGATGATCAACCTCGGCCTGCGCTACGACGACTTCCGCACCACCCTGACCACCCCGGTGGCCGGCAAGGCGCCGACCCGCGTGCGCAACAGCAATGACTTCCTGAACTACCAGGCCGGTGTGGTGTTCAAGCCGGCCGCCAACGGCAGCATCTACCTGTCGTGGGGCACCTCCTCGACCCCGCCGGGCATGGACGGTGGTGACGGTTCGGACGGCCTGAGCGCCGCCGTGGCCGACCTCAAGCCGCAGGACACGAAGAACCTCGAACTGGGCACCAAGTGGGACCTGTTCGACCAGCGCCTGAACCTGACCGCAGCGATCTTCCACACCGTGATGAACAACGCACGCGTGACGGTCGACAACGGCACCAGCCAGAACGCCGGCAAGAAGGAGATCAACGGCTTCGAACTGGGCTTCACCGGCCAGCTGACCGACGCCTGGAGCCTGTACGGCGGCTACACCTACCTGGACTCGGAACTGAAGGACAACGGTTTCGTCTGTGGCGCACCAGTGGGCCGCACCTGCCCGTCCAACGTGTACGTGCCGTCGCCGTACAACGGCAACGTGTTCCCGAACACTGCCAAGCACAGCGCCAACCTGTGGACCACCTACCGCTTCCCGATCGGCCTGACCCTCGGCGCCGGCGCGTTCTACTCGGACAAGCAGTACGGTGATGTCGCCAACACCAAGTGGATCCCGAGCTACACCCGCTTCGACGCGATGGCCAGCTACGCGATCCAGGACAACATCAGCCTGCAGCTCAACGTGCAGAACCTGACCGACAAGACCTACTTCACCAAGGCCTATGCCTCGCACTACGCGAGCATCGCCCCGGGTCGCTCGGCCACTCTGGCACTGAACGTCAAGTTCTGATGTAACGGCGCTCCACCACGGCGGCAGGCGCTCCTGCCGCCGTTTTTGTTTCCGGCGATACTCACCCCATGGCAACCCGTACCCCCATCGACAGCGACGCCCTGGCCGAGCTGCTCCAGCACGATCCACAGGCTGCGTTCGCACGCGTGCGCGACGCCGCACAGGCCGGGCAGGTCGAGGCGCAGCTGCTGCTCGCGCAGATGCACATGGAAGGTAAAGGCACCGCGCAGGACGCCTCGGCTGCGCTGCTCTGGTACGAAACCGCCGCCAACAACGGCGCGCCGATGGCGATGAACATGCTCGGCCGCTGCCATGAGCTGGGCCAGGGCACCACGCCCGATCCCACGCTGGCCGCGGTGTGGTACCGGCGCGCGGCCGACACCGGCCTGGACTGGGGCCTGTACAACCTGGCCAACCTGCTGGCCACCGGCCGCGGCGTGCCCCAGGACCGCGCGCAGGCACTGGCCCTGTACACCCGTGCCGCGCATCTGGGCCATGCCAAATCGATGAACCTGCTGGCCCGCCACCTTGAAGACGGCCTGGAGATCGAGCGCGATCCGCAGGCCGCCCTGGGCTGGTACCGGCGCGCGGCCGAGACCGGCGATTTCCGCGGCCAGGCCAACTACGCCTCGATCCTGCTGCAGGCCGGCCAGGTCGAGCAGGCCGTGCACTGGCTGCAGCTTGCACTGGCGCACGGCAGCCCGGCGTTCATGGCGCACATCGTGCCGGAGCTGGCCGCATCGCCGCATCCACAGGTGCGCGCCCTGGTCGCGCCACCGTCGCTCTGAGGAGTTCCGCATGCTGCTGCACATCCCCGATATTCTCAGCGCCGACCAGGTGGCCGACTTCCGCCGCCGCCTCGATGCTGCCGACTGGACCGATGGCCGCGAAACCGTCGGCCATCTGGGCGCGCAGGCCAAGCACAACCAGCAGCTGCCCGAGGCGTCGCCGCTGCGCCGCGAGCTGGGCGAGATCATCCTCGTCGCGCTGGCCCGGCATCCGCTGTTCTTCAGCGCCGCGCTGCCACTGAAGTACCTGCCACCGCGCTTCAACCGCTACAGCGGCGGCGGCACCTACGGCTTCCATGTCGATGGCGCCGTGATGAACCTGGCCAACGGCGAACAGCTGCGTTCGGACATCTCCTGCACCCTGTTCCTGTCCGCGCCCGAGGAGTACGAAGGCGGCGAGCTGATCATCAGCGACACCTACGGCGAGCACGAAGTGAAGCTGCCGGCTGGCGACCTGATCGTGTATCCGTCCAGCAGCCTGCATCAAGTGCGCCCCGTCACCCGCGGCGCGCGCGTGGCGTCGTTCTTCTGGGTGCAGAGCATGGTCCGCGACGATGTGCAGCGCCGCCTGCTGTGGGAAATGGATGGCGCGATCGAGCGCCTGCGGCAGACCGGCGGCGACGCCGAGGCGATCCTGCAGCTGACCGGCGTGTACCACAACCTGCTGCGGCGCTGGAGCGAAGTCTGAGCCCCATTCGGCAAGCCTGAGTCGGTTTGGCAATCATTCTCATTTGCAACAGCTAACAGCTCTCATTACAATCACGCCCCGTTGATGCCGGCCGCTGCCGGCAGACCCCTGGGGACCCCTGCTTGCTGCGTCCGCTTCGCCCTCACCCACTCATCCATCGCAAGATGGGCACCGCCATGCGCGGCCAGCGTCCGGCGCTGGCCAGCCTGCTGGCATGGGTGGCGACGCTGGCGTTGCTGCTGGGCACCCTGCCACTGCTGCCACAGGCCCAGGCTGGAATGGCCATGCAGATGCCGCTGGAAGAGCGCGGTGGCGAAAGCCCCCTGCAGGAAGAGGCGCCGGCCAAGCTGCGCCGCTGTGCCTCCACCCCGGTGAAAGCGGCCGAGCAGGCACACCCGCCGTTGCTGCTGGCCAGCCACTGGCTGCGCACTGAACTCGAACTCGTACCCGCCACCCCGGCCATGCCCGGCGTGCGCCCGGACTGGCCGCTGGCCGCTCCGGACACGCCCTGGGCCGATGCGCCCGGGCGCCGCCAGCAGCGCGGCCAGGCGCCCCCGCTGGCCTGATCCACGGCCTGGCGTGACCGCCTGCGCGGTCGCGCCTGCACGTCGCTGCCTGCTTCATCCCTGCCGCCCCTGACCGGGCCTTCCGTGCCCGCCGCGCGCTTCGCGCACGGCATCGCGCCATCCTGCATTCTTCGAGGTAATTGCCATGGCCCAGCGCCATCGTGTCCGTTCGTCCCTGTCCCGTACCCTGCTGACCAGCGCCGTGCTCGCGGCTTTCGCCAGCCCCGCCTTCGCCCACGGTGACGCCGTCGGCGCCCCGCAGGCACTGGACAAGGTGGTGGTCACCGCCTCCGGCTTCGAACAGAAGGTGATCGATGCCCCGGCCAGCATCAGCGTGGTCAGCCGCGAGGAACTGAGCAAGCGCCCGTATACCAGCCTGGTCGATGCGCTGCGCGACGTCGAAGGCATCGACGTGGGCCTGGAAGCGACCGACAAGAACGGCCGCGCCACCGTGTCGATGCGCGGTCTGCCGTCCGAGTACACCCTGGTGCTGATCGACGGCCGTCGCCAGAGCAATGTCGGCCAGATCTACCCGAACAACTTCGGTGGCGGCCAGTTCGCCTACCTGCCGCCACTGGAGGCGATCGAACGCATCGAAGTCGTGCGCGGGCCGATGTCCACGCTGTACGGCTCGGATGCGATGGGCGGCGTCATCAACATCATCACCCGCCGCAACCAGGACAGCTGGCACGGCTCGGTGACCCAAGGCTTCACCGTGCAGCAGGACGACCAGTTCGGCGATGCGCGCACCACCGACCTCTACCTGAGCGGCCCACTGCTGAAGGACCGCCTCAGCCTGGCGGTACGCGGCAGCTACTACGATGCCAAGGCATCGAACCCGGAATGGGATGCACTGACCCTTCCCGACGGTACGCCGTGGGAGCGCAGCATCGGCTTCGGCGGTGGCGGCAAGTCGGTCGCCAACACCAACTGGAACACCGGTGTGCGCCTGGACTTCCGCATCAACGACGATCACGAACTGTGGCTGGACTACGACGTGTCGCGGCAGAAATACAACAACAGCGAAGGCCAGACAGGCACCCTCGACAGCCTGGCCAGCCTGTGGCGCGTCGGCAATGCGGTCATTCCCAACCCGAACGGCAGCGGCACCGTCACCCGTCGCGTGGTGCAGCCGCGCGTGGGCTACACCGCCTACCAGCGCTACGAGCGCGATCAGCTGTCGCTGACCCACCAGGGCCGCTACAGCTTCGGCACCTGGCAGACCTCACTGACCCACAGCAAGAGCAACAACCTGGGTCGTTCGCTGCCGCTGACCCTGGACGAGCGCGCCAACCTGCAGACGCTGTGGAATGACGTCTGCCGCCGCACTGGCGCCGCCAACCACTGTGCGGCCGGCCGAGGCAACGCCCTGGCCGCCCTCAACCCGAGTGAGACGGCGCGCCTGCAGGCGTTCCTGCCGCGCCCGCTGCGCAGCATGGAACTGGAAGGCTACGTGCTCGATACGATGCTCGACCTGGACTTCGGCGCGCACACGCTGACGGTGGGTGGCCAGTACAACCACACTGACATGGTCGACGGTGTGTTTGGCATGGATGGCGCCGGCTACCGCAGCAACGTCAAGCAGAAACACCGCATGTGGGCGCTGTTTGCCGAGGACAACTGGGCGCTGACCGACACCCTCACCGCCACCTTCGGCCTGCGCTACGACGACCACAACGTGTTCGGCAGCCACGTCAGCCCGCGTGGCTACCTGGTGTGGAACGCCAGCGATGCGTGGACATTCAAGGGCGGCGTCAGCACCGGCTACAAGACCCCGCGTCCGGACCAGCTGTTCCCGGGCATCACCGGCTTCGGTGGCCAGGGCGTGCTGCCGCTGGTGGGTTCGCCGAACCTGAAGCCTGAAACCAGCACCAACTACGAGCTGGCCGCCTACTACGAGGGCCAGCGCTGGGGCTTCAACGTGACCGGCTTCTTCAACAAATTCGAGGACAAGATCGCCAGCGGCGGCACCTTCCCCAACTGCGAAGTGGCGCGCGCCGGCAGCGGCTACTGCGTGGACATCGGCCCAGGCTGGGCCGCACTGGGCTACAGCACCTTCACCCAAAGCGTGAACATTGACAAGGCTGAAACGCGGGGTGCCGAACTGGCCGCCCACGTCGACCTGCTCGACACCCTGCAGCTGCGCGGCAACTACACCTGGACCAGGAGCGAGCAGACCCGTGGCGCACAGAAGGGGCTGCCGATCAGCGGCACCATGCCGGCAAAACACATGGCCAACGCCAGCCTCAACTGGCAGGTCAACGAAGCGGTAAGCCTGTCGCTGATCGGCGAGGGCCGCTACGACCGCTACCGCGACACGCTGCTGGACGCCAACGGCGCCAGCCACACCCGCTACTACGAGGACTACACGATCTTCCATCTGGGTGGCAGCTGGAAGGCCACGCCCTGGCTGACGGTGAACGCACGGGTCAACAACCTGTTCGACAAGGATTTCGTCTCGCAGTCGTGCCTGTTGATCAGCCAGAGCGAATTCAACTGCGTGGACGACTATGCGACCAAGGACCAGCGGCGCAGCTACTGGATTTCGCTGAACGCGAAGTTCTGATCGCCGCGCCCTGCTCCTGCTCCACGCATGGCGTGGATCTACCGGTAGTGGCGGCCGCGGGGCCGCCCCCCCCCAAGCCTGCACCCGGCTAAACAAAAAAACCCAAATTCGAGCTATTAAAATAAAATAATTTATGAGAATCGTTCGCATTTGCTTAGGGTTCGGTATCCGGCAGCTGGATGACGGGGGTGCCGGCCAGCGGCGGCCACTACCGGTAGATCCACGCCATGCGTGGAGCAGGAGCAGGGCGCGGCGATCAGAA
>NZ_JAVFVN010000994.1:0-303 GCF_030910085.1 Stenotrophomonas maltophilia group sp. RNC7
CACCGACACGCCTGATCTCACGTGGGGATCGCAAAGGGTGTGCACGGGATTGAAGAGGCGCCTACAGACCGCGAGCCAGCATTGCTGGGAGTTGCGTGGATGTGGGCGCCCCGGAATTTCATCCGTCAGCCCGTTCTATGAGCGATGGCTGACGAATGAACAAAGGAGCCGCTGATGAACGGAAATCTTCGCCATCAGGTCGAGTACGCGCTCAAGGCCAACGCTGAGAATGCCAAAGCCCTGAACGCAATGCTGGAACTGTTCGAGAAGCTTGAACCGGAAGGCTGGACACCGGAGATCTAC
>NZ_JAVFVN010000995.1:0-364 GCF_030910085.1 Stenotrophomonas maltophilia group sp. RNC7
CCATCAGGCGCACAGGCCTGCCTACGTCCGAGGGCTGGAAACCTGCTCCATTGTTTATACCAGCTGTCGAGGACGCAACGAGCTCGCTTGGCGTCTGGTTTTCTGCCTTCTGGTGGACAGCAAATCCACCCCAGTCGAGAGAAGTTGAGTCCGGGTCTTGCGGGCCTAAGAAGTTCCAGCGGTATTTTGAGAATGCCCGATTATTCGTTATCTCGAAATAATAACGCTGCCCTCGTTGCCACCCGGTTTGACCCTCAACAGTATCGAGTGTGATCCACGCCGATCCTGTCCACCCCTCGAATGTCCACCCATTGGGAGAACGCTCGATAGTGGTGCCGTTTGTCGCCCTGATCCAATATGAGTC
>NZ_JAVFVN010000021.1:0-381 GCF_030910085.1 Stenotrophomonas maltophilia group sp. RNC7
AAGTCATTTGTTAATTCATTATAATGATGAGTACTATGACCCTACCTTTGGAATCTTACAGGATTACCAATTTGAAAACATAATAAGCTACTTGGAGATAAATACATAATGTACATCAGGAATATCAAAGGGACGGTTGTAATGATCCAATATTACAACCATCCCTTTGATTCAATTATTTGAATACTTATTCTGATAAGGCAGTTAAAGAATCGTATTAGATAAAAGAGTGCTATCAGACTGAAGAATTATTTTAAGTTTAAAAATATACCTTACCGCCAAGGGGTTACTGTCTACTTAAGACATCATTATTGTCACCTCAAGGCATTGCGAGGTGGTTATATTGATGTAGAGGGTATGAACTAAGCAAGAATGAAATCC
>NZ_JAVFVN010000193.1:0-65990 GCF_030910085.1 Stenotrophomonas maltophilia group sp. RNC7
CCCGAGGCATGCCTCGGGCGGGTTGGGCAGGACGCCCAACCCCGGTCTTGCCGTGTGCGCAGGAAAGCGCACACGAGCAAGCGGCTGCCAAGCCTACACGGACGTACTTGCGGCGTCCCCGCACTCCGACACCGCCCCGCCCACCCACGGAATACTCGCTGTTGCTGTTGCCGGCCAGCGGCCGGCACTACCGTGGGTGCAGGGCTGCAAGCCCTGCACACAAAAAACCCCGCTTGCGCGGGGTTCTCTGTGTGTTGCGTGCAGCGCGAACGCTTACGGGCGACGGGCCAGGGCCTCGACGTCCTTCGCCTTCGGCAGCAGGTCCTGCTTGCTCACGCGCAGCACACCAATCGTCAGCATCGGCACCGCCACCAGGATCGAGGACAGCACCACGATCACCGCGCCGATCATGTGCGTCTCGGCCAGCCCTTCCATCGAGCTGCCGCCGTACAGATACAGGGCAAGCGCCGACAGGAAGAACATCACGGCAGTGATCACCGTACGCGACAGCGTCTGGTTGATCGAACGGTTTAGCACTTCCATCGAGTCCACGCGCAGGCTGCGGAAGTTCTCACGGACGCGGTCGAAGACCACGATGATGTCGTTGATCGCAAAGCCCATCACCGACAGCAGGCCGGCCAGCACGGTCAGGTCGAACTCACGGCCCAGCAGGGACACGTAAGCGACCGTCACGATCAGGTCGAACATCGCCACGATGCTGGCGGTGACCGCGAACTTCCACTCGAAGCGCACCGCGATGTAGATCAGGAAGCCGGCCAGCATGAAGATGGTGGCATACAGGCCATTCATCGCCAGGTCCTTGCCGATCTGCGGGCCCACGAACTCGTTGCGGAGCACGGTGGCCTGATTGTCGGCAGTGGACAACGCCTTCACCACGGCAGCGGCCGTGGCCTTGTCCTCGTGGGCGGCGTCGCCGGTACCCGGAGCATGCTCGCCGTGCGGGGCCAGGCGGATCAGCAGGTCGGTGTTGCCACCGACGCTCTGCACCTGGGCGCCTTCGAAGCCACTCTGCTCGAGCTTGGTGCGGACCTGCTCAACATCCACCGCCTTGTCGAAGCGGGCTTCGATCAGGGTGCCTCCGGTGAAGTCCAGTGCGTAGTTGAAGCCCTTGATGCCGATGATGGCGACCGAGGCCAGGAACACCACGATGGTGACTGCCATGGCGACATGGCGCCAACGCATGAAGTCGATCTTGGTGTCGTTCGGGAGGATGTGCAGCGGAAACAGTTTCATTGTGCGTGTCGTCCCGTCAGATGGCCACGTTCTGGAGCTTCTTGCGGCGGCCGTAGATCAGCGTCGCCAGCGCACGCGACACGGTGATCGCGGTGAACATGGAGGCGAAAATACCGATGATCATGGTCAGCGCGAAGCCCTTCAGCGGACCGGTACCGAATGCAAACAGCGCCACGCCGACGATCAGGCCGGTCAGGTTGGCGTCGAGGATGGTGCCCGAGGCACGCTCGTAACCGGTCACGATCGCCGTCTTGCCCGGCACGCCGGCTCGCAGCTCTTCACGGATACGCTCGTTGATCAGCACGTTGGCGTCCACCGACAGGCCGACAGACAACGCCAGGCCGGCAAAGCCCGGCAGGGTCATGGTGGCACCGAACAGCGACATCACCGCCACTACGATCAGCAGGTTGAACAGCATCGCTGCCGAGGTGATCACACCGAACATGCGGTAGTACACGCTGAAGAACACCAGGGTGAACAGGAACGCGAACACCACCGCGCGCATGCCGTTCTTGACGTTCTCGGCGCCGAGGCTCGGGCCGACCACGCGCTCCTCGACGAAGTCCATCGGCGCAGCCAGCGAACCCGACTTCAGCAGCTTGGCCAGGTCTTCGGCTTCCTTCTTCTGCAGGCCGGTGGTCTGGAAGTTCTTGCCGAACACGCCGTTGATGTTGGCCACCGAGATCACTTCCTCGTTGACCTTGAAGCCACGCACTTCCTGGCCGTCGACGACGGTTACGGTCGGCACGCGCTCGGTGTAGACCACCGCCATCGGCTTGTTCACGTTGGCGCTGGTGAAGTCGAACATGCGCTGGCCACCGACGTTGTTCAGCGTCACGCTGACGGCCGGCGAGCCGCTGTTCGAATCGGTCACCGCCTGCGCACCGACCATCTGGTCGCCGGTGACGATCACGCGCTTGTTCAGCAGGATCGGGCCGCGGCCGTCACGCTGCTGGTAGACCTTCGCTTCCGGCGGAATGCGGCCGGAGTTGATGGCGTCCTGCGCATTGCCTTCAACCACCGCACGGTACTCCAGGGTGGCGGTGGCACCGATCATGCGCTTGGCTTCGGCGGTGTCCTGCACGCCCGGCAGCTGCACGACCACACGGTCGGCACCCTGGCGCTGGATGATCGGCTCGGCCACGCCGAGCTGGTTCACGCGGTTGCGCAGGGTGTTGATGTTCTGCTCGATGGCGCCGTTGGCGATCTGCGTGATCTCGGTCTCCGGCACGGTGACCGTGATGCGGTTGCCGCTGACGTCATAGCCGAGGGTCGGCTGTGCCTTGACCAGCGCGGCGCGGGCACGCTGCGCGGCGTCATCGCCGGCGGATGGGCTCAGGTTGGCCACGATGCTGTTATCGGCGCGGCGTTCCACCGACTGGTAGGCGATGCGCGCGTCACGCAGGGTGCTGCGCACGTCTTCGGTATAGGCATCCAGGCGCTTGTCGAGGGCAGCCTTCTGGTCGACCTGCAGCACGAAATGCACGCCGCCCTGCAGGTCCAGGCCCAGCACCATCGGGCGACCGCCGAGGTTGGCCAGCCAGTCCGGCACGGTCGAAGCGAGGTTCAGCGCCACGGTGTACTTCTCGCCGACGGTGTCACGCAGGGCGTCGCTGGCAGCGGACTGCGACTTCAGGTCCGACAGGCGGACGATCAGGCTTTCCCCTTCCTTTTCGGCACCGATGGTGGCGATGCCGGCCTTTTTCAGGTCGGCCAGCACACGGTCGCGCAGCGCATCGTCGATCTGCCCGCCACGGTTGGCGGTGATCTGGATGGCCGGGTCCTTCTGGTAGATGTTGGGCAGCGCATACAGCGCGCTGAGCGCCAGTACGATCAGGATGACGACGTACTTCCAGCGTGGAAATTCGAGCATTGCTTGGGTCCCGCGCGGCGCCATCCCCGGCGCCGCGGTTGTGCTTCGGAAAGGGAGTGGCTTACTTGGCCGAATCCAGGGTGCCGGTCGGCAGCACGCTGCCGACAGCGCCCTTCTGCACGCGGATGCGCACGTTGTCGGCCACTTCGACGGTGATGAAGTGGTCGCCAATGTCGGTGACCTTGCCGGCGATGCCGCCGTTGGTCAGCACTTCATCGCCGCGCTTGATCTTCTCCAGCATGGCCTTGTGCTCCTTCTGCCGCTTCATCTGCGGGCGGATCATCAGGAAGTACATGATGGCGATCAGGATGATCGGGAACAGCAGCGTGGTCAGGCCCATGCCCTGCGGTTGGCCGCCGGCGGCCTGGGCGTGGGCGGCGGGAATCAGGAAAGCAAGCAGGTTCATCGTTGGTCCTTTGGTTGGGCGGCGCTCCCGTCCCTTGAGGGGCGGGGGTGTCGACCGCGGATCTGGGTCAGCCTTGAAGTATGCCACGGCCCCGGGCGTTCGTCCTTGGGCCGTTCGGCAGGGGGGCGTCGGGGTTACAGCGGCGGGGCCACCGCTCCGCGTGCCGCGTAGAAGGACTCGCGGAAGGCCAGGAAGGTTCCCGCCTCGATCGCGGCACGGATGTCGGCCATGAGCTTTTCGTAATAGAACAGGTTGTGCAGGGTGCCCAGCATCGGCGCCAGCATCTCGTTGCAGCGGTCCAGGTGGCGCAGGTAGGACCGGGTGTAACCGCCGGTGCAGGCCACGCAGCCGCAGCCCGGCTCGATCGGGTCCATGTCCCGCGCGTACTGGGAATTGCGGATGCGAACGGTGCCGAACGAGGTGAAATAGTGGCCGTTGCGCGCATTACGGGTCGGCATCACGCAGTCGAACATGTCCACGCCGCGCGCCACGCCCTCGACCAGGTCCTCCGGCCGGCCCACGCCCATCAGGTAACGCGGCCGGTCGCCCGGCAGCTCCGGATCCAGGTGGTCGAGCATGGCATTGCGCTCGTGCTCCGGCTCGCCCACGGCCAGGCCGCCGATGGCGTAGCCGTCGAAGCCGATCGCCTGCAGGGCGTCGGCCGAGCGGCTGCGCAGGTCGGTGTGCACGCCCCCCTGGACGATGCCGAACAAGGCCGCGTCGTTGCCCAGCTCGTCATGCGCGTTGCGGCTGCGCTGGGCCCAGCGCAGGCTCAGCTCCATGGAACGGCGGGCAACGTCTTCGGTGGCCGGATACGGGGTGCACTCGTCGAAGATCATCACGATGTCCGAATCGAGCACCTTCTGGATCTTCATGCTCTCCTCGGGACCGAGGAACACGCGGGCGCCGTCGGTGGGCGAGGCAAAGGTCACGCCCTGCTCGGTGATCTTGCGTCGATGGGCCAGCGAGAACACCTGGAAACCACCCGAATCGGTCAGGATCGGGCCATCCCAGCGGCAGAAGCCGTGCAGCCCGCCGTGGTCGGCGATGATGTCCAGGCCCGGGCGCAGGTACAGATGGAAGGTGTTGCCGAGGATGATCTCGGCACCCAGTGCACGCACCTGGTCCGGCAGGATGCCCTTGACCGAGCCATAGGTCCCGACCGGCATGAAGGCCGGCGTTTCCACCGTGCCACGCGGGAAGGTCAGGCGGCCACGGCGGGCACGGCCGTCGCGGGTCTGGAGCTGGAACTGCAGTCGGGACATGGAGCGGTCATTCAGGCAAATAGTCGCTCATTGTCTCCCAAAACCGGGGCGACCGCCCATTCAGGCCTGAACGGCACGGCAGTAGAGCCACCACGCCATGCGTGGCTTTCCTGGTCTCCAGGCACCTGCAAGTGCGCACCAATGGTGCGCACCCACCACAAGCAGGCAGAGGTCAGCGCCCTACCCCGCTTGCGGGAACAGCAGCATGGCGTCGCCGTAGCTGAAGAAGCGGTAGCGCTGCTCGATCGCGTGCTGGTAGGCCTCGAACACGCGGTCCTTGCCTGCAAACGCCGAAATCATCATCAGCAGCGTGCTTTCGGGCAGGTGGAAATTGGTCACCATCGCGTCGACGCTGCGGATGCGGTAGCCCGGGGTGATGAAGATCTGGGTCTCGCCGGCGAACGGCAGCAGTTCGCCATCGCGCATCGCGCTTTCCAGCGCGCGCACCACGGTGGTGCCGACGCCGATCACCCGGCCGCCGGCGGCGCGCGTGCGCCGCATCTGCTGCACCAGTTCGGCGCCGACGTTCAGCCACTCGCGGTGCATCACGTGGTCCTTCAGGTCATCGGCGCGTACCGGCTGGAAGGTGCCCGCGCCCACGTGCAGGGTGACGTGGCCGAACTCCACGCCCTTGTCCTTCAGCGCCGCCAGCAGCGGCTCGTCGAAATGCAGGCCGGCAGTCGGTGCCGCCACCGCGCCCACCTCGCGCGCGAACACGGTCTGGTAGCGCTCGCGGTCGTCCACGCCCGGCTCGCGCTGGATGTAGGGCGGCAGCGGCAGGCGGCCGGCGTGCAGCAGCCACTGTTCCAGCGATTCCGGCACATGGAACTGCAGCACGTAGAACTCGCCATCGCGGCCCAGCACCTCGGCTTCGCCACCGGCATCCAGCACGATGCGGCTGCCGGCCTTCGGCGACTTGCTGGCGCCGACCTGCGCACGCGCCTGCTGAGCGCCGAGCAGGCGCTCGATCAGGATCTCCACGCGGCCGCCGCTGGCCTTCTGCCCGAACAGGCGCGCCGGAATCACCCGGGTGTCGTTGAACACCAGCAGGTCGCCCGGCTGCAGCAGCGACGGCAGGTCGCGCACCTGCAGGTCGGTGAAGGCACCGGGCGCCGGTGGTACCACCAGCAGGCGGCTGGCGGAACGTTCGGCCAGGGGAGCCTGCGCGATCAGTTCAGCCGGCAGGTCGTAATGGAAATCGGACTTCTTCAAGGCGGTGGGCGGCAACAGGTCGACAATGGCGCGCATTGTACGTCCAGCGTCTGCGAGCCGGCGCACTTCGCGGCGAACGTCGCGCAAAATGCTGCTATGCAGCAGGTTTCTACGGGGTTATCGCGCAAAAAAACAAGTGCTAGCATCGAACCGGAAGTCCGCTGCACGAGCCTGCCCCAAGCGCGCGTGATGACGCGCGTTTTGCTTTTGATGGCCCGTGCGACCCATTGTTTCAGGAGATCTGCAATGAGCTTCATCGAACGCCTCGCCCCCCTGCGCAACCAGCCCGGCACCCGCCTCACCACCGGCCTGGACGATGCCACCCTGACCGCCCTGTCCGCCAACCACCCGCAGCTGATCGCCGCCGTGGACGCCGCCGCCGAGGAATTCGCGCGTGTGCAGGCCGACCTGGGGCCGCTGCTGGCGCAGGACGAACAGGCACAGATCGACGCGATGCAGGACGGATTCGTCAATTTCTATGCCGATGACGCGGTAACCCCCTACGTGGCGCTGGCCGCGCGCGGCCCATGGGTGGTCACCCTGAAGGGCGCCGTGCTGTACGACGCCGGCGGCTACGGCATGCTCGGCTTCGGGCACACCCCGGACGCCGTGCTGGAAGCCATGGCGCGCCCACAGGTGATGGCCAACATCATGACCCCCAGCCTGTCGCAGCAGCGCTTCATCACCGCCCTGCGTGCCGAGATCGGCCACCGCCGTGGCGGCTGCCCGTTCGCCCGTTTCATGTGCCTGAATTCCGGCTCCGAAGCCGTCGGCCTGGCCGCGCGCATCGCCGACGTCAACGCCAAGCTGCAGACCGATCCTGGCGCACGTCACGCCGGCGCTGCGATCAAGCGCGTGGTGGTCAAGGGCAGCTTCCATGGCCGTACCGACCGCCCTGCCCTCTATTCGGATTCCAGTCGCAAGAGCTACATGCAGCACCTGGCCAGCTACCGCGGCGAGGACTCGGTGATCACCGTGGCGCCTTACGACGAGGCCGGCCTGCGCAAGGTGTTCGAGGATGCCGCGCGCAACCAGTGGTTCATCGAAGCCGTATTCCTGGAGCCGGTGATGGGCGAGGGCGACCCGGGCCGTTCGGTGCCGCCGTCGTTCTATGCCGTTGCCCGTGAGCTGACCCGTGCACACGGCAGCCTGCTGCTGCTCGACTCGATCCAGGCAGGCCTGCGCGCGCATGGCGTGCTGTCGGTGGTCGATTACCCCGGCTTTGAAGGCCTTGACCCGCCGGACATGGAGACCTATTCCAAGGCGCTCAACGCCGCGCAGTACCCGCTGTCGGTGCTGGCGGTGACCGAGCATGCCGCGCAGCTGTACCGCAAGGGCATCTACGGCAACACCATGACCAGCAATCCGCGTGCGCTGGACGTGGCCTGCGCCACCCTGGCCCAGCTGACCCCACAGGTACGCGCCAACATCGCCGAACGTGGCGCCGAGGCCGTGCGCAAGCTGGAACAGCTCAAGAGCGAGCTGGGTGGCCTGATCACCAAGGTGCAGGGCACCGGGCTGCTGTTCTCGTGCGAGCTGGCGCCGCAGTTCAAGTGTTACGGCGCCAACTCCACCGAGGAATGGCTGCGCCAGCACGGCATCAACGTGATTCACGGTGGTGAGAACTCGCTGCGCTTCACCCCGCACTTCGGCATGGACAGCCAGGAGCTGGACCTGCTGGTCGGCATGGTGGGACGTGCCCTGCGTGAAGGCCCGCGCCGCGAGCAGGCCGCGGCGGCGTAAGCCGCCGCTTACGTACGTAGAGCCGAAGGCAGCGGCAGGGGCCGCTGCCAACGTCGCTGGCGACGGCCCGAAGGGTGCCGGTCAGGACGACCGGCATAGCCCATTCTCGGCTGGCCTTTGCCGCGATCTGAACGAAGAGCAGCCGAGCATGGCTCGGCTCTACAGAAGGGCTCATAATCCAAGGACACCCCGTCTCTGACCGCCTTGCGGTCGGTGACGGGGCGTTTTCGTTTCCGGTCAAGAGACAGAAGATCCATGAAATCGATCTGTGTGTACTGTGGTTCCAACGCTGGCAGCAAGCCGGCCTACACCGAACGCGCCATTGCCCTGGGTGATCGCATCGCCCGCGATGGCCTGCGCCTGGTGTATGGCGGCGGCAACGTTGGCCTGATGGGCACCGTGGCCAACGCCGTGCTCGCCGCTGGCGGCGAGGTGACCGGCGTGATCCCGCGCCAGCTGGCCGACTGGGAAGTGGCCCACCGCGGCCTGACCGAACTGGAGATCGTCGGCTCGATGCATGAGCGCAAGTCGCGCATGTTCGACCTCGCCGATGGCTTCGTTGCCCTGCCCGGTGGCTTCGGCACCATGGAAGAGATCTTCGAGATGCTGACCTGGCGCCAGCTGGGCATCGGCAACAAGCCGTGCGCGTTCCTGGATGTGGAAGGTTTCTACGCGCCGCTGATCGGCATGATCGACCGCATGGTGGAAGAGCGTTTCCTGCATCCGGACCAGCGCCAGGACCTCTGGTACGGCTCGGACATCGAGGAAATGCTGGTGTGGATGCAGAACTACCAGCCGGCCCAGGCCTCGAAGTGGATCGACGAGAAACGTCGCTCGGCTCTGCGCTGAAGTGAACCGTCGCGGTGGCTCACGCCAGCGTCCGCGCCCACGGTGCGGGACGGCCCAGCAGGTAGCCCTGGCCATAATCGCAACCGAGTTCGCGCAGTGCCTGCCGCTGCGCCTCGGTCTCGATGCCTTCGCCAATGGTTTCGATGCCCAGGGTGCGGGCCAGTGACAGCACGCCTTCGACCAGCGCGCGCGTGCTCTGCACTTCCGGCCCGTGCAGGCCGGCGATGAAACTCTGGTCGATCTTCAATGTACTGATCGGGAATCGGTGCAGGTAGGACAGCGCAGAGAAGCCGGTACCAAAGTCGTCCAGCTGCACCTGGATGCCACGCTCGCGCAGGCCCTGCAGGATGCGCAGTGTGTGCGGCGCATCGTCCAGCAGCGCGACCTCGGTAATCTCCAGCCGCAGCCGGCGCGGATCGGCGCCAGACGCGTCGAGCAGGCCGAACAGGCGGTCGCTGAACTCGGCCGAGCGGAAATGGCGCGGCGAAACGTTCACCGAGACATAGCTCTGCCCACCTTCGGCCAGGCGCGCGATGACCTGCTCGTAGATCAGCCAGTCGACCTGTTCGATCAGGCCGCTTTCCTCTCCCAGCTCCAGGAACGCGCCAGGCAACAGCAGGCCACGACGCTCGTGCTGCCAGCGGAGCAATGCCTCATGTCCCACCACTTCGCCATCGGACAGGCGCACGATCGGCTGGAAGAACGGAACGAAATCACGGTTGTTGATCGCGCGGCGCAGATCGGCTTCCAGGTCGAGGCTGCGCATGGCCTGTTCACGCATGTCCTCGTCGAAGATCGCGCAGCGGTCATGGCCCTGTGCCTTGGCCCGGTACATCGCCGCATCCGCATCACGCAGCAGTTCCTCGCCGGTACGGTAGCGCGGATTCCACAACGCGATGCCCAGGCTGCCGGATGGGAACAACTCGCGGCCGGCGATCCATATCGATTCCTGCAATGCCAGCAACAAGCGCTGGCCGAAATCCAGCGCCTGTGCCAGGCCCTGCGGGCATTGCAGCACCACCGCGAATTCATCACCGCCCAGCCGTGCCACCACGTCATCGGCACCGGCCATCGATACGATGCGCTTGGCCACCTCCACCAGCATGCGGTCACCCGCGGCGTGGCCGATGCTGTCGTTGACCAGCTTGAAGCGATCCAGGTCGAGGAACAGCACGGCGAACACCGGCCCACCCTCGCGCTTGGCCAGCGCCAGCGCATCCTGCAGGCGATCGAGCAGGTGCAGCCGGTTGGGCAGGCCGGTCAGCGCATCGTGCATGGCCTGATGGGTCAGGCGTTGCTCGGCCCGCAGGCGCTCGCCGATCTGGCCGAGCAGCTTCTCGTTGACCTCGGCCAGCTCACGCGTGCGTTCCTCCACGCGCTTTTCCAGTTCAGCATGCGCCAAACGCAGCCGTTGCTGGTCGCGCTGGCGCGCCAACCCGGTTCCGATGTTCTGCGCAACGAACGTCAGCAGCCGCTGATCGTGCACGCTGAACGTACTGTTCTCGCTGTAACTCTGCACCACGATCGCACCGACCACCTCGTCATCGCGCAGCAGCGGCACGCCCAGCCAGCAATGCGAGCGCGCGCCGGATTCACGCACCTCGCCACTGGCCAGCAGCGCATCGATCTGGGCGCGTGAGGCCAGTAGGGGCCGCCGGTTGCGCACCACGTATTCGGTCAGGCCGCGACTGAACGGACGAGGTGCACGGCTGGCATTGTGCTCGTCCACCGAATAGACGAAGTCCAGGCCGTTGCCGCTTCCGTTCACCAGCGCGATGTAGAAGTTGCGCGCATCGAGCAGGCGCCCGACCACGCCATGCACCTGCCCGTAGAACTGGGCCAGGCTGTCGGCCGACATCGCCATTTCGGCAATGTTGTACAGCGCGGTCTGCAGTTGCTCGGCGCGCCGGCGCTCCGCCACTTCATCCTGCAGGCTGCGGTTGGCACGCTGCAGTTCCAGCGTGCGCCGCTCCACCTGTTGCTCCAGCCGGACCTGCGCCTGGCGCCGGTCCATCGCAGTCTGCACGTGCTGCGCGACAAAGCCCAGCAACGCCCGCTCGGCCTCGCCATAACGGGCCGCCAGCTCATAGCTCTGCACCACGATTGCGCCGCATACCCGGCCATCGCGCAGCATCGGCACACCCAGCCAGTCCAGGCTCTCGGGGCCACGCTGCGGGTCGTGCTCCTGCTCGACCACGCGTGCCAGAAGTTCGCGCGAGGGTCCGCTGAGCGGCTTGCCGTGGCGCAGCAGCGCGACGGTCAGGCTGCGCGGCATCTCGGCGGCGTCATGGCTCTGCGACGGGTCGGCGACGAAATCGTCGACCTGGTCGGCGAAGTACAGGAAGCGGATCTGGTCACGCACATCATCGTATTCAACGATGTAGCAGTTCTCCGCATACATCAGCGTGCCGAGCACGCCGTGCACGTGACGCAGCATCTCCGACATCTCCAGATCGGCGCCGGCCAGATCGGCGATCTGGAACAGCGCCTGCTGCAACCGTTCAGCCTCTTCCAGCGCCTTGATCTGCCCGGCCTGGCGGCCACGCTGCAGTGCCAGTTCCATGGCCTGACGGGCCAGCCCCCACCATGCCGCGGAAGGCACGGCGCCTTCCACCGACAGCTGCAGGCGTGCACCGTCATGTTTCCAGCCATGGCAGCCGTCGCCGATGCCCGGCGCAGTGAACGCGCCTGCCGCCCCGTCGGCCGGCCACCCGTCCTGACCACGCCCGAGCTGCGGGTCGTCCCAGCCGACGCGGACCACAGCCGTTTCCGGCAAAAGCGCATGCAACGCGCGCACCAGCGCCGTGCTCAGCACGGCCTCGTGTGGTGGCTCTTCCGCCGGTTCAGCATGCGTGGACAAATGACAATCTCTTGGCGCCGTCTATGCGTCGCCTCCCCTGAGTCGACGAGCATAGCGCGCCACCCGGGGGGCAATGGAAGCCCGTAAACCCCGAATCGTGCGCCCGTACGTTTTTCCTGCCGTCCGCAGCCCCTTCCGAGCCATGACCCTCGCCCTGCCCGCCCCTGCCACCGGCTATGCGCCATCGCCTGCAGGCCTTACCCTGTACGCCGTGGAAGCCAGCGCACTGCCAACCGATGAAGCCTTGATGCTGGCCTGGGCCGGCGGCGACCTGCACGCGTTCGAAAGCCTGTATGCGCGCCATCGCAAACGACTGTTCGGCTTCCTGCTGCGCCAACTGCGCGACAACGCGCTGGCCGAGGAGATCTTCCAGGACGTCTGGCAGCGGGTGATCAGCGCCCGTGCCGGGTGGCAGCCCGAAGCGGCGTTCAGCACCTGGCTGTTCCGCATCGCCCACAATCGCCTGAACGACCATTGGCGCGCCGCCCGCCATCGCCCTGCCGCGCCGGCCGACGCCGACCTGCGCCTGGCCGCGATCGAGGACGGGCAGACCCCGGAAGCCGAACTTTCCGAATTCGAACAACGTCGCCACATCCAGCTGGCGATGGAGCAATTGCCGCCGGAGCAGCGCGAAGTGCTGCAACTGCGGCTGGATCAGGAACTGAGCCTGGAGGAGATCGGCCAGATCACCGGCGTAGGCCGGGAAACCGTGAAATCGCGGCTGCGCTATGCGATGGACAAGCTGCGTGCGGGATTGAACGCATGAACCGAGACGAACCGCTGACGCCGGAAGAACGCGAGCTGGCCCGGCTGCTCGGCCGTCGCGCCGAGCAGGCACCACCGGCCGCACTGGACGCCGCCATCCTGGCTGCGGCGCGTGCCGCCGTGGACGTTCCGGGTACCGATGTTGCCGCCTCTCCCGAGGCGCCGCGCAAGCAGCGCACAGGCCCGCGTTGGCCAGCGGTGTTCGGCATCGCCGCTTCGATGGTGTTCGCCATCGGCATCGCCTGGCAGCTGCGTCCTGAACCGCCGCCGGTTCCGGCGGGCGAGACTGCTGTTGCCGCAGCACCGGCTGCGGCAGAAGACGTCGCGGCTGCCGATCAGGCCGCTGGAAGTGGTTCGGCCCACAGCGCAGTGGCGGTTGCGGAACCAGCCGCTGCGCCGGCAGCACCCGAGTCCGCCCCTGTTTCCGCTGCCCCGGCACCGGCCATCGCGCGTGCGCACAAGCCTGCGCCGGCCAAGACCGCTGAAGTGCCAGCCCAGGCCGCACGATCCAAGGCTGCGGATGCGGCCGCCGACACCTCCTTTGCGACGCTCCCGCCCGCTCCGGCTGCAGCACCGCCAGCGCCACCTGCACCGACCGCCTACTCGGCACCCGCACCGGCATTCGCGCCTGCAGCGTCCGGGGCAATGAAAGCACGCACGGCCGAGGCCTCGGCAGCCAATGCCGCCGAGGCCTCGGCCGAGCGGGCGCAGGCGCTGGATCGGGTGGAGATCACCTCGATGAAGCGTGAGGCGCCCAGCCGTTCCGCACCGGGCATCATGCGCCGCGGCAGCGATGCGGGCCTGAGCGCGGATGCCGTGCAGGCCGAGGTGGACGCCGACGCGCGACTGCCGCGCCGGCAGTGGCTGCAGAAAATCCGCGCGCGACGCGACGACGGCCAGCGCGATGTGGCCCGCGCCAGCCTGGAGCGCTACGTGCAGCAGTATCCGGAAGCCCGCCTGCCGCGCGACCTGCGCCCACTGCTGGACGACTGAAGCGGACGGGAATACCCGGCAACCCCGTAGAATGGCGGGAATGCTCGATACTCTCGCCCAGCCGGTCAGCCACACGCTGGAAGTCAAACACAGCCGTTTCATCGCCCATGCCGCGCCGATCGAAGGCGCCGCAGCGGCCATGGCGTTCCTGCAGCAGGTCGCGGTGGCCGATGCCACCCACAACTGCTGGGCCTACCGGTACGGCCAGGACTACCGCTCCAGCGACGACGGCGAGCCCGCCGGAACGGCCGGACGACCGATCCTGGCGGCGATCGATGGCCAGGGGTTCGACCGCGTGATGGTGGTGGTGACGCGCTGGTTCGGCGGCATCAAGCTGGGCGCCGGTGGACTGGTGCGCGCCTACGGTGGCGCTGCCGCCGAGTGCCTGCGCACCGCCCCCCGCCTGCCCCTGGTGGCGATGGCCCGGCTGCAGCTGCTGGCCGGCTTCGAGGACCTGGGCACCCTGCACGCCACCCTGCCCGCCTTCGGCGCCGGGAAGCTCGATGAACGGTTCGATGCCAACGGCGTGTGCCTGCGGGCCGAATTGCCGGCCGATCAGGTCGATGCATTGAAAATCCGCCTGCGCGACGCCACCCGTGACCGTATCCGCATACAAGACGACACCCAGGATGACTGACAAGGACGACGCCCCTGCCTCGACCCCGCCGCTGCGCCGCCTCGGCAGCCTGCGGACGTTGTGGCCGTTCGTGCGCCGCCATAGCGGGTTGTTCACCGCCTGGCTGCTGGCCCTGGCGGTCTCTTCGGCCGCCACGCTGAGCCTGCCCCCCGCCGTGAAGCAGATGATCGACCACGGCTTCACCAGCGGTGGCCAGATCAACCGTGCCTTCGCCCTGCTGATGCTGGTGGCGGTGGTGCTGGCGCTGGCGACGGCCGCACGGTTCTTCTTCGTGTCGCTGCTGGGCGAGAAGGTCGTCGCCGACCTGCGCAGCCGCCTGTACGCACACCTGATCCAGCTCGGCGCCGGTTTCCACGACCGCAGCCGCAGCGGCGAACTGGTCTCGCGCCTGACCGCCGACAGCGAACTGCTGCGCAGCGTGGTCGGCTCGACCATGTCAGTCGCCCTGCGCAGCAGCGTCACCGTGGTCGGCAGCCTGGCGATGCTGTTCGTCACCAGCCCGCGGCTGGCCGCGTGGTCACTGCTCGGCATCCCGCTGGCGGTGCTGCCGATCATCATCGGCGCGCGCAAGCTGCGCACGGTTGCGCGCAGCAGCCAGGACCGCATCGCCGATGCCAACAGCCTGGCCAGCGAGACGCTGGGCGCCGTGCGCACGGTGCAGGCGCATGCGCGCGAGCCCTATGAGCGCGGGCGCTTTGACAAGGCGCTGGGCGATGCCATCAGTGCCGCACGCCGGCGCATCGGTGCGCAATCGCTGGTTACCGCCAGCGCCATCCTGCTGGTATTTGGCGCCATCGTTGGCGTGCTGTGGCTGGGCGCGCACGATGTCATCGACGGCCGCCTCAGTGCCGGCACGCTGGGCCAGTTCGTGTTGTACGCGCTGATCGGCGGCGGCTCGGTGGGCGCCCTGGCCGAAGTGTGGAACGAGCTGCAGCGTGCGGCCGGTGGCATGGGCCGTATCGGCGAGCTGCTGCAGGAAGACATCGAGATCCGTGCGCCGGCGCAGCCGCACGCACTGCCACAACCGCTACGCGGCGAAATCCAGTTCGACGACGTGGTGTTCCACTACCCGCAGCGCCCGGATCAGGCCGCGCTGGACCACTTCAATCTGCATGTGCGTCCGGGTGAGACCGTGGCCCTGGTCGGCCCATCGGGCGCAGGCAAGAGCACGGTGCTGTCGATGCTGCTGCGCTTCCACGATCCGGCCAGCGGCCGCATCTGCGTGGATGGCATCGACGTGCGCCAGGTCGATCCGGCCGAGCTGCGCGCGCAGCTGGCACTGGTACCGCAGCAGCCGACGCTGTTCGCAGCCAGTGCACGCGACAACATCCGCTACGGCAGGCTGCAGGCCAGCGACGCCGAGGTCGAGGACGCCGCACGTGCAGCAGAGGCCGATGGCTTCCTGCGGGCATTGCCGCAAGGCTACGACAGTGAGCTGGGCGAACGCGGTGCGCGCCTGTCCGGTGGCCAGCAACAGCGCGTGGCGATCGCCCGTGCGTTGCTGAAGAATGCGCCGATCCTGCTGCTGGACGAAGCCACCAGCGCGCTGGATGCGCAGAGCGAGCATGGCGTGCAGCAGGCACTTGAGCGGCTGATGGCCGGTCGCACCACGCTGGTCATCGCCCACCGCCTGGCCACCGTGCTCAAGGCCGACCGCATCGTGGTGATGGACCAGGGCCGTATCGTCGCCGAAGGTACCCATGCGCAGCTGCTGGCCGAAGGCGGACTGTACGCTGAACTGGCACGACTGCAGTTCATCGATTGATGACGGCCGGCTAACATCGGCAAGACCAAGCTGGCCGCGCACCCGCAGCATCCGCTGAAGGAGGTACGCGATGTCGTTCCGTCAGTTCCCCGCCGTCGACAGTAATGGCGAAAGCCACATCATCATCGAATTCAAGCCCGAGGCGAACGGCAGCGGGCACCACTCCGAAGCCACGCCGCGCTATGAGCTGGATGACGGGCGCCAGCTGGTGCGCAATGGACGCGAGTTCACCACCAGTGGTGGTGAACTGCGGTTGACGATTTGAGGTTCGCCGGGCATGGCCCGGCGCTACCGCATTCGTGCTGCTCCGCGCTCGCGCTACCGGATCTCCATCCTCCGCTCTGGTAGGTGTCGACCTGGGTCGACACGCTTGTCGCCAAAAGCAGTCGAGCATGGCTCGACCCTACAAAGAAGCGTGGCCAATTTTTCGCCAGGCATCTTGACAGCCTTTGCCAGCAAGGGCTGAGCGAGGTTATCCACACATTTGCTCAGGATCCATCCACACCACCTGTGGATGAATGTGGTCAGCCGAGCACCCGCCCGATGCCGCTGGCATCCACTTCCGCGGCCGCCCGGGTGATCGCGGCCGGATCACTGCCGGCGATGAACCCGATGCGGAAGTGCACTTCGCCGCCGGGCGTACGTGAGGAATGGATCGAGGCCAGGCTGATGCGATGCTGCTCGAACACGTTCAGCAGCTCGCGCAGCGAGCCGGGCCGGTCTTCCGGCAGGTGCACCGACAGCGCGTTGCGCTCGGTCAGATCGGCCAGCAGATAGCCCACGCGTTCGAACGTATAGTTACCGTCCGCCAGCGCCTGCTCACCGAAAGCACTGCGATTGGCCGACAGCAGCTGCTCGCGGAAGGCATCACGTGCACGGTCGTCCCCCTGCCCGACCTGCGCCTGCAGGGCCTGCAGCTGGCCCACCAGCCGCTCCAGCATCGGCGCCACATACGGGTTGCCGAACTGGATGTCTTCGTAGATTGCCGGGTTGAGCGACAGGATGCGCGAAATGATCGCCGTATCCAGCTCGAACGATGCCGAACGGTACGGCATCATCGCAGCCAGATCGCCCAGCTGCGGCTGGTACTGGCGCAACACGCCGGCCTGGGCCAGATGGGTGGCATGCACCATCGCCTGCACCAGCGCCATCATCTGGTCGTGGTGCTGCGGCGTGGCCCGCACGCACTCGGCCTGCAGCGCGGCGCACAGCGTATCGACCCACGCCTGCCAGAGCTGCAGCCGCGCTTCGCAGACCACCATCACCCTGCCCTTCAGGGTCGGCGCCTTGGGCGGCGCGGTCATCGGGTGCAGGCCGACCACTTCTGCCTGCGAGGCCAGCATCGCCTGCACCGGCGCCTCCTTTACCGAGGTCACATCCAGCCACAGCCTGCCCTGCTCGCGGCCCGCCGATTGTCGCACGTACTCGGCGATCAACGCCGGGGTGTGCCGGATCGGTGCCGAGAACACCAGCACATCGGCCTGCGCCAGCAGGTGTTCCGGCGTGTGCGAACCTGGGTCGGCCGGATCGTGGCCGATCACCTGCAGCTGCAGGTGCTGCTGGAAGAAGCGGGTCAGCCAGCGCCCGTAGGCGCCAGCGCTGCCGACGATGCCGACCGTGCGCGGCGTGCGTGGGTCCAGGCCGCTCATGCCACGCGTTCGGCGCGGAAGCGCATTCCTTCGGCCAGCGCCGCCGGCGCGGCGGCGACCACGTCGAATTCCTCGAAGCCGTTGTCCAGGGTCGCCTCCAGCGCCGCATGGGTGCCGGCAATCGCACGCGAAATCGCCTGCTGCATCGATTCGCCGCGCAGCAGGAACGACACCACCAGCGACATCAGCACATCGCCGGTACCCGCCACGTCCACCGGCAGCAGCGGCGAGGTCCAGCGCCAGGTTTCCTCGCGGCCGACGGCCAGGGTCACCAGTTCACCCGGGGTGCCGCCCACGCTGTGCGCGATCACCCAATGCGGGCCGCGATCCAGCAGCGTGCGCGCGGCGGCGAGGGCATCGGCCTCGGCCAGCGCCGGCATGCCGGTCAGGCGATTCAGTTCGAAAGCGTTCGGCGTCACCAGCCAGGCATGCGGCAGCAGGCGCTCGGCGAAGATCGCTTCCAGCCCGGGTTCCACGTAGGGGCCGGTGTGCGTGTCACCAATCACCGGGTCCAGGCAATAGCGCAGCTGCGGGCAGCCCGGCAGGATGTCGTCCAGCCAGTCTGCGAAGGCGGCACCGTTGGCGGTGCTGCCGAAGTAGCCGGAAACCAGCATCTTCGCCCGCTGCGGCAGGCCGCGTTCGTGGGTGCCCAGCAGCAGGTCGGCGAACCAGTCGGCCGGCAGCACGCGGCCACGCGTGGTGTCGTAGAACGGCGCGTTGCTGAGAAGCACCGTCGGAATGCTTGCCACACGCACGCCCAGCGCGCGCATCGGCGGTACGGCAGCGCTGTTGCCGGCGTGGCCGTAGACAAGTTGCGACTGGACCGAGATGACATCGATCGGCGACGGGCCGTCGGGCCGCTGGCGGCGGCCGTGGACCAGGTGGTTATCAAGGGATTCGCTCATGGCCGCATTCTACGCCCAAGGGGGTTTTCGGCAGGGCTTGCAGCCCTGCACCTGCCGAAGCTGCAAGCAACGGCAACGGCAAAAGCGAGCTATCCGTGGGGTGGCGGGGCGGTGTCGGAATGCGGGGACGCCGCAAGTACGTCCGTGTAGGCTTGGCAGCCGCATCCATGCGGCTGACACCCCGCACTCCGACACCGCCCCGCCTTCGACAGGTTCACGCGGCTGTTGGTAACTGCGGCTGTTGGTGGGTGTCGACCTTGGTCGACACATCTGTCAGATATCGAATGAATTCATCCACGCATGGCATTTATCTACCGTGTCGACCAAGATCGACACCGACCAGAGCAGTACACCGTTCCGACAAATCGCAGGAAACTGTCGAAGGCGGGGTGGGTCCGGTTGCGGGGGCGTGAGCGCCATGGATGGCGCGACCGAGCCTACAGGGACGTATTCACGGCGTCCCCCGCAACCGGACCCACCCCGCCAATCCACGGATAGCGCGCTTCGTCTGTTGCCGTTGCCTCTGCGGGTGCAGGGCTGCAAGCCCTGCAAACCAAACCCCCTCAGTGAGCAGCAGGCCGCGACGGCGGCAGCCACGCCGCCACGATGCCCAGCAACGGCAGGAACGCGGTCAACTGGTAGACGTACTCGATGCTGGTCCTGTCCGCCAACAGGCCGAGCACGGCGGCACCCAGTCCGCCCATGCCAAACGCGAAACCGAAGAACAGGCCGGACACCATGCCGATGCGGTGCGGCATCATCTCCTGCGCATAGACCACGATCGCCGAGAACGCCGAAGACAGCACGAAGCCGATCAGCACCGCGAGCACCGTCGTCCACAACAGGTCGGCATGCGGCAGCATCAACGCAAACGGCGCCACGCCGAGGATCGAGGTCCAGATGATCGGCTTGCGGCCGATCCGGTCACCCAACGGGCCGCCGAGGAAGCCGCCAGCGGCGGACGCCACCAGGAACGCGAACAGGTGCAGCTGCGCCTGCGCCACCGGAATGCCGAAATGGTGGATCAGGTAGAAGGTGAAGTAGCTGCCGATGCTGGCCATGTAGAAGTACTTGCTGAAGATCAGCACCAGCAGGATCGCCAGCACCTTGGCCACCGTGCGTGGTGGATGGCGCGGCGCCATCGAGGCGGTACTGGCTGGGCGCGGCGTGCCCAGATGCAGCGCGTACCAGCGGCCGACATAGGTCAGCAATGCGATGCCGATCAGGGCCGCGCCTGCGAACCACGACGCGGCATGCTGGCCGTACGGCACGATCACTGCCGCCGCAATCAGGGGGCCCAACGCGGTACCGAAATTGCCCCCCACCTGGAACACCGACTGCGCGAAGCCATGACGGCCGCCCGAGGCGAGCCGCGCGATGCGCGAGGCCTCCGGATGGAAGATCGCCGAGCCGATGCCGACCATTGCCGCTGCCAGCAGCACCATCGCGTAGTTCGGTGCGAAGCCGAGCAACAGCATCCCGCACAGGGTCGAAGCCATGCCGATCGGCAGCGAATACGGTGCCGGGCGGCGGTCGGTGGCTACACCGATCAACGGCTGGAAGATCGACGCAGTGAGCTGGTAGGTCAACGTGATCAGGCCGATCTGGGTGAAGCTGAGATTGAAGCCGCCCTTGATCACCGGATAGATGGCCAGGATCAGCGACTGCATCATGTCGTTGACGACGTGCGAGGTGGAAATGGCGGCCAGCACGCCGGGGGCCGCCGGGCGTGAGGTCGTTGCGGGAGAAGCCAGGGTCGACATGGACGCAGTCAGGTTGGGGGCGAGCCACGCATGCTACGGTTGCCCCTCCCTCCCTTCTGCCGCGTTCAGGTCATGCCCTATCGCAAAAAGGACATTGCCAGTGACGTCGATCCGGCCGCGCCCTGGCGGGAGGTTCCACTGCATCGCCCGGTCACCTATCGGGTTACCCAGTACCCGGTAGGTACCCACATTCCCGGGCACAAGCACCAGCGCCACCAGCTGGTCTACGCCATCTCCGGCCTGATGGTGGTGCGCTCGGAAGTCGGCCGCTGGGTGGTGCCCTCGAACCGCGCGATCTGGATGCCGGCCGGCATGGTGCACGCGGTGGACTGCATCGCCGCCGTGCACATGCGCAGCCTGTACATCGACCCGTCGTTCGCCCCGCAGTTGCCCGCCGAACCGTTCGCGGTGCAGGTCTCGCCCCTGCTGCGCGAGCTGCTGCAGGCCGCCACGCTGGTCAAGGGCGAGCACATCGAGGACAGCCGCGATGGCCGCGTGGTCCGCCTGCTGCTGGATGAGCTGCACCGCATGGACGTGCTGCCGTTGCACCTGCCCGCGCCAACCGACCCGCGCCTGCAGAGGATCTGCCTGCACCTGCAGAAGCACCCGGGCGATGACGCCACGCTGCAGGACTGGGCGCAGGCGCTGGAGGTGGACGTGAAAACCATCCAGCGGCATTTCGCCAACGAGCTGGGCATGACCTTCGGCCAGTGGCGGCAGCAGGCACGGCTGCTGGCCGCGATGGAACGGCTGGCGGTCGGCGACAAGGTCATCGATGTCGCGCTGGCGACGGGCTACGACAGCCCCAGCGCGTTCACCAGCATGTTCAAGCGCCAGCTGGGGCAGACACCTGCGGCGTTTTTTCGGTAACGCCGTCCACGCATGGCGTGGATCCACCATCGCGGCGCATGCCCGGCGGAAACCATCGCGGATCGCAAACGAGAACGCCGGGCATGGCCCGGCGCTTCCGCTCAACGCTCCGGTTGAAAAACTCAGGACGTCATCCGGTCCCAGAAGCCCTTCACGCCGTCGATGAAGGTGGCCGACTTCGGCGAATGCTTGCGCGCTTCCTCGCCGACGAAGGTGGCTTCGAACTGCTCCAGCAGCTTGCGCTGTTCGGTGGTGAGGTTGACCGGAGTCTCCACCACCACGCGGCAATACAGGTCGCCTTCGCTGCGGCTGCGCACCGAACGCACACCCTTGCCGCGCAGGCGGAACAGCTTTCCAGTCTGGGTCTCGGCCGGAATGCGGATCTCCGCTTCGCCGCCGAGGGTAGCCACGCGCACGGTGTCACCCAGTGCCGCCTGCGAGATGCGGATCGGCACTTCGCAGTGCAGGTCGTCGCCATCGCGCTGGAAGATCGCATGCTCGCGCACGCGCACTTCCACGTACAGGTCGCCCGGCGGCGTACCGGCCGGCCCGGCTTCACCCTCGCCCTGCAGGCGGATGCGGTCACCGGTATCGACGCCCGCCGGCACCTTCACCGACAGCACCTTGTCTTCCTCGACGCGGCCGTTGCCGTGGCAGGTCTTGCAGGGCTTGGCGATGATCTGGCCTCGGCCGCCGCAGTTGTGGCAGGCCTGCTGCATGGCGAAGATGCCGCGCTGGATGCGCACCTGGCCGCGGCCATGGCACACATTGCAGGTCTCGACCTTGCCGTCCTCGGAGCCACTGCCATCGCAGTCGCTGCACTCGGCCAGGGTCGGAATCTCGATGCGGCGCTCGACGCCGCGCACGGCTTCTTCCAGGTCCAGCTCCATCACGTAGCCGATATCGGCGCCGCGACGGGCCTGGCGCGGGCCACCGCCGCCCCCGCCAAAGATGTTGCCGAAGATATCGCCGAAGATATCGTTCATGTCCGGGCCACCCGGGCCGCCGCCGCCCATGCCGTGCTCGAACGCGGCGTGGCCGTGGCTGTCGTACATGCGGCGCTTGTTGCCGTCGGACAGCACTTCGTAGGCTTCCTTGCACTCCTTGAAGGAGGCCTCGGCCGCCGCATCACCCGGGTTGCGGTCCGGATGGAACTTCATCGCGCAGCGACGGTACGCCTTCTTCAGCTCGTCGTCGGTGGCGGTGCGGGCAACGCCCAGCACTTCGTAGTAATCGCGCTTGCTCATATCGTGAATCGGGTTCCGGAAAGTCGGGATTCGTCAAAGCGGAAGAGCGGAACCAGGTCCGCTCTTGCGTCGGGCGCCCCGACACGCCGGTGGGCGGTCAGGACCCTGATGCGACAACGGGACGCTGGTGGCCAGCGTCCCGCGTCGGTCCGGATCAGGACTTCTTGTCGTCCTTGACTTCGGTGAACTCAGCGTCGACCACGTCATCCTGCGCCTTGCCGGCATTGCCGGCGTCGGCCCCCGGGGCACCGCCCTGGTCGGCCGAAGCAGCGGCGAACAGCGACTGGCCAGCTTCTTCCAGTGCCTTCGACTTGGCTTCGATCTGTGCCTTGTCGTCGCCCTTCATCGCGGTTTCCAGGTCGGCCAGCGCCGCCTCGACCTTGCCGATGACATCGCCGCCGACCTTGCTGCCGTGCTCGGTGATGGCGCTGCGGGTGCCGTGGATCAGGGCGTCGGCCTGGTTGCGGGCCTGCACCAGTTCCTGGAACTTCTTGTCTTCTTCGCGGTTGGCTTCCGCGTCGGCAACCATGCGCGCGATCTCTTCCTCGGACAGGCCCGAACCGGCCTTGATCTCGACCTTCTGCTCCTTGTTGGTCTTCTTGTCCTTGGCCGACACGTGCAGGATGCCGTTGGCGTCGATGTCGAAGGACACTTCCACCTGCGGCAGGCCACGCGGGGCCGGCTCGATGCCGGACAGGTCGAACTTGGCCAGCGACTTGTTGAAGCGGGCCTGTTCGCGCTCACCCTGCAGCACGTGCACGGTCACGGCCGACTGGTTGTCCTCGGCGGTGGAGAACACCTGCGAGGCCTTGGTCGGGATGGTGGTGTTCTTCTCGATGATCTTGGTGAACACGCCACCCATGGTTTCGATACCCAGCGACAGCGGGGTCACGTCCAGCAGCAGCACGTCCTTGACGTCGCCGCCCAGCACGCCGCCCTGGATCGCCGCACCCAGTGCCACGGCTTCGTCCGGGTTGACGTCCTTGCGCGGTTCCTTGCCGAAGAACTCGGTCACCGCCTGCTGCACCTTCGGCATGCGGGTCTGGCCGCCGACCAGGATCACTTCGCTGATGTCGCTCGAACGCAGGCCGGCATCGTTCAGGGCGACGCGGCACGGCTCGATCGACTTCTTGATCAGGTCGTCCACCAGTGCTTCCAGCTTGGCGCGGGTCAGCTTGATGTTCAGGTGCTTCGGACCCGACGCGTCAGCGGTGACGTACGGCAGGTTCACTTCGGTCTGCTGGGCGCTGGACAGCTCGATCTTGGCGCGCTCGGCAGCATCCTTCAGGCGCTGCAGGGCCAGCGGATCCTTGCGCAGGTCGATGCCCTGGTCCTTGTTGAATTCTTCAACCAGGTACTCGATGACGCGGTTGTCGAAGTCTTCGCCACCCAGGAAGGTGTCGCCGTTGGTGGCCAGCACTTCGAACTGCTTCTCGCCGTCGACATTGGCGATCTCGATCACCGAGACGTCGAAGGTGCCGCCGCCCAGGTCGTACACCACGATCTTGCGATCCTTGTTGTCGCCCTTGTCCAGGCCGTAGGCCAGCGCAGCCGCGGTCGGCTCGTTGATGATGCGCTTGACGTCCAGGCCGGCGATGCGACCGGCGTCCTTGGTCGCCTGGCGCTGGCTGTCGTTGAAGTAGGCCGGCACGGTGATGACCGCTTCGGTGACCTTCTCACCGAGGAAGTCCTCGGCGGTCTTCTTCATCTTCTCCAGCACCTTGGCCGAGATTTCCTGCGGGGCCATCTTCTTGCCGTCGCTGGTGGCGACCCAGGCATCGCCATTGTCATGGGCGAGGATGCTGTACGGGACGTGGGCAATGTCCTTCTGCACCTCACCGTCGGTGAACTTGCGGCCGATCAGGCGCTTCACCGCGTAGAAGGTGTTCTTCGGGTTGGTCACGGCCTGGCGCTTGGCCGAGGCACCGACCAGGACTTCGCCGTCCTTGGTGTAGGCGACGATCGACGGGGTGGTGCGATCGCCTTCCGAATTCTCGATGACGCGGGCCTTGCCGCCGTCCATGATCGCCACGCACGAGTTGGTGGTGCCGAGGTCGATACCAATGATCTTGCCCATGGGGGAGACTCCTGAGGATGCTTGTTGGGGTCAGTCCGGCCGTTCGGCCGGTGGATGAATACGATGTGGGGGAGGCCCGTGGAACATTCAAGCCACCTCCCGAACGCTGTGTTTCCGGTCGCCCGGCGCGTTCAGCGTCGGGCCGGGTCGCAGGTCATTCCCGCCGCCCGGCCCGGCAGGGTCAGTCGGCGGCCACCACCACCAGCGCCGGCCGCAGCAGGCGCTCGTTGAGCAGGTAGCCCTTCTGGAACACGGTCACCACGCTGCCCGGGGCAGCGCCCGGGGTCGGCGCCTGGCTGATGGCCTGGTGGTGCTCCGGGTTGAACGGCTGGCCGATCGGGTCCAGCAGGACCAGGCCGTTGTCGGCAGCGACCTTGAGCAGCTGCTTGTAGGTCAGCTCCAGGCCTTCGCGCAGCGGGTGCGGGTCGTCGCCGGCGGCCTTCAGGCCGGCATCCAGGCTGTCGAACACCGGCAACAGCTCACCCAGCAGCTTCTCGTTGGCGAACTTGCGGGCCTGCTCGATGTCACGGGCAACGCGCTTGCGCTGGTTTTCCAGGTCGGCGCGCTCACGCAGCGCATCGGCCTTGACCTGCTCGACTTCGGCGCGCAGACGCTCGACTTCGTCGTTGACGCCGGCGGTGGCAGCCGCATCGGCGGCACTCTGCTGGGATTCGATATCTGGATGTTCGTGGTTCATGTCTGGGTCCCTGGCGGTCACTCTCCGCCTCCACCCACCCTAGTGTGGGCGGGATGCTGCGTTTCAAGCGTCGGATGTTCCCGGCGTGCGTCCGGCCGGCGAAAAGGCCGCGCCAAGCACATCGGCGGTGGCCTGGACCAGCGGGATCACCCGGTCGTAGGCCATCCGCTTGGGACCGATCACGCCCAGCACGCCCAGCACCTGGCCATTGGCGGTATACGGGGCGGTGACCAGCGAGACGCCCTGCAGCGGCATCATTCCGGTCTCTTCGCCGATGAAGATGCGCACCCCCGGCGCCTGGATGGTCCGCTCCAGCAGCTGCAGGATCTCGCGCTTGCTGGAGAACAGCTCGAACAGTTCGCGCAGGCGCTCCAGGTCGGACAGGTCCTGCACGCCCATCAAGCGGGTCTGCCCGGCCACCAGCATGTCGTCGGCCGCCGGCTGCAGGGCCTGCTCGGCCAGTTCGATGCTGTGGGCCAGCAACTGCTCCAGTTCGGACCGGGCGTCGCGCAGCTCCAGCAGCAGGCGGGTACGGATCTCGGCCATCGGCAGGCCGGCGAAATGCGCATTGAGGTAGTTGGCGACCTGCTCCAGCTGGCCCGGCGCAAACTCCTGCCGGGTCTCGATCACCCGGTTCTGCACCTCGTTGTCGGCAAATACCAGGATCGCCAGCACCCGGCGCCCGTCCAGCGCCACGAAATCGATCTGGCGGAAGGCGAACTGCTCGCGCCGCGGTGCGCTGACCACGCCGACGAAGTGGCTCATCGCCGACAGCAGCTCCGAGGCGCTGCCGAGCAGGGCCTGGGTACTGCCGCCGCCGGCCAGCTCCTGGCGCAACCGGGCCAGCTCGCCCTCGCCCGGCGGCTGCATCTGCAGCAGGCTGTCGACGAACACCCGATAGCCATGCGCGGTCGGGACGCGGCCGGCCGAGGTATGTGGCGAGGCCAGCAGGCCCAGATCCTCCAGGTCGCCCAGGATGTTGCGGATGGTGGCCGGGCTGACCTCCAGGCCGGCCACGCGCGCCAGCGTCTGCGAGCCGACCGGCTCGCCGTCCTGGATGTATCGCGCGATCAGCGTGCGCAGCAGGTGGCGCGCACGCGGGGCAAGCTGGTCGGGAGAACCGTGCATGGAATCAACCTGTGAGACACGGACACTAGATAATGGCGGCGCATCGCCTTGGCAAGTCATTGGACCTCCCGCGCCCGCGTGCTAGCGTTGCGCGGCTGCTGACACCCCCTTACCCATGCTCAGACATCTTTCGATCAAGGATTTCGCCGTCGTCCGCGCCACCGAACTGGAGTTCGGGCCAGGCATGACCGTGGTTTCAGGCGAGACCGGCGCCGGCAAGTCGCTGATGGTCGACGCGCTGGGCTTCCTGTCCGGCCTGCGCGCCGACAGCGGCGTGGTCCGCCATGGCGCCGCCCGCGCCGAGCTTTCCGCCGAGTTCGTGCTGGACCAGCTTCAGGCTGCGCGCCAGTGGCTGGCCGACAACGAGCTGGACGACGAGGACCAATGCCAGCTGCGCCGCGTGATCCGCGCCGACGGCGGCTCGCGGGCCTGGATCAATGGCCGCCCGGTGACGCTGGCACAGCTGGGCGACCTGGCCTCGCTGCTGGTGGAGATCCACGGCCAGCATGAACAGCAGGCGCTGCTGGCGCGCCCGTCGCAGCTGGCCCTGTTGGATGCCTACGCCGGCAACGAGGAAGAACGCCGCCAGGTGCGCCGCGCCGCCGCCGCCTGGCAGGCACTGGTCGATGAATCGCTGGCGCTGTCACAACAGGGCGACGTCAGTGACCGGATCGGCTTCCTCGAGCACCAGCTGCGCGAACTGGACCGCGAGGACCTGGAACCGGAATCGATTGCCGCACTGGGCGCCAGCCACCGCCGCCAGGCGCATGCCAGCGCCCTGCTGAGCGCCTGCCAGGCCGCCAGCAACCAGCTCAACGGCGATGACGGCAGCTCCGCGCTGGACCTGCTGCAGCAGGTGCGCCACGAGCTGTCGCGCCTGATCGAACACGACCCGCGGCTGGGCGAGGTGGACGGCCTGATCGAGAACGCCTCGATCCAGTTGCACGAGGCCCTGTCGCTGCTGGACCGCGTGCATGACGATCTCGACGCCGACCCGGAACAGTTCGAGGAGAACGAGCGCCGCCTCGGCCGCCTGCACGACCTGGCCCGCAAGCACCGCGTGCCGATGGACGAACTGGGCGCGCAGCGCGAGCGCATGCATGCCGAAGTGGAGCAGCTGCGTGGCGCCGACGAGCGCCTGCAGCGCCTGGCCGGCGAGATCGACAAGGCCGCCGCCGCCTGGCGCGTGCGGGCTGAAGTGCTGACCGCCAGCCGCCGCAGCGCCGCTGCCGAACTGTCGGCCACCACCACCGGCATCATCGCCGAGCTCGGCATGGGCGGCGGCCAGTTCCTGATCGAACTGGAGCCACAGGACAGCGGCAAGCCCGACCCGCAGGGTGCCGAGCGCGTCGAGTTCCTGGTGGCGGCCAACGCCGGCCAGCCGCCGCGCGCCCTGCGCAAGGTGGCCTCGGGCGGTGAACTGTCACGCATCTCGCTGGCCATTGAAGTGGCCGCGCTGGACCTGGATGCAGTGCCAACCATGGTGTTTGACGAGGTCGACTCCGGCATCGGCGGCGCGGTGGCTGACATCGTCGGCCAGAAGCTGCGCGCGCTCGGCGAGAAGCGCCAGGTACTGTGCGTGACCCACCTGCCGCAGGTCGCTTCCAAGGGCCATGCCCATTACCGGGTCAGCAAGGCCCCGGTGGAAGGCATGACCCAGAGCGCAGTGGAAAAGCTGGACAACAAGGCGCGCGAGGAAGAGCTGGCGCGCATGCTCGGCGGTGTGGAAGTGAGCAAGGAAGCGCGCGCCGCCGCCCGCAAGCTGCTGCAGGCCTGAGGCCGGCGGAGCCGAGCGCGGGCTCGGCTCTACAGGATTTCCCGAACGAACCGACGTGTAGCGCCGAGCCCATGCTCGGCTTCCGCGCACCAGCGTGGCACAGCTCACCCCAGCGGCCGGCATTACCCCCGTGGCTGCGTCAGGTCGACGTTCTCCACCAGGAAATCGAGGAACGCGCGCACCCGCAGCGGCAGGTAACCGCCCTGCCCCAGGAACACCGCGTGCACCTCTTCCAGGTCGCCGGGATTGGCCTCTTCCAGCACCGGCAGCAAGCGCCCGGCAGCAATGTCCTCCTGCACCTGGAATGCCGCCAGCCGCGCCATGCCCAGCCCGCCCAGCACCAGCTGGCGCAGCGCATCGCCGTTGCTGGCGCGGGCATTGCCACTGGGCAGCAGCATCCGCTCGCGCCCCTCCTGCAGCAACGGCCACCCCTGCATCGCACGCGCGTGGCCGATGTCCAGCCGGTTGTGCGACTGCAGCTCCTCGGCAGTGCGTGGCAGCCCGTGCCGCTGCGCGTAGGCCGGTGCAGCCACGATCATCATCCGCGTCGCGCCCAGCCGTCGCGCCACCAGACTGGAGCTCTTCAGCGGCCCGGCCCGCACTGCCACGTCGGTGCGCTGCTCCAGCAGGTCGATCACCTCGTCGTTGAGGGTCAGGTCCACGCCCACCTGCGGGTTACGCTCAAGGAACGCCGGCAGCAGCGGCAACAGGAAATGGCGGCCAAACGGCACGTTGGAGTTGACCCGCAGCCGCCCGCGCGGCTCGGCATGGGCGCTGGCACAACGCTCGGCCTCCTCCAGGTCGGCCAGCACGCGCAGGCCACGCTCGTAGAACGCGCAGCCTTCCGGGGTCAGCTGCAGCTGGCGGGTGGAGCGTTGCAGCAGGCGCGTGCCCAACCGTTGCTCCAGCCGCGCCACCAGCTTGCTCACCGCCGACGGGGTCATGTCCAGCGTTCGGGCGGCGGCGGAGAAGCCACCGGTCTCGATCACGCGCACGAACACTTCCAGTTCGCCGGATCGGTTGATGTCAGGTCGCGCCATGGCAATGAATCCAGTTCACAGATGATTGTCCATGCGCAGTCTAGTTCACAGATAAGCACGGAATCACCATGGCGGTCCCTCCACTCGGGACTGCCCGATGAACCGCTTGAGCCAGCTCACCGCCACCGCCCTGCTCGCCGTGTCCGGCGCCGCCAGTGCCGCATCCGCCCCGCACTGGGTCGCCAGCTGGCAGGCCAGCCCGCAGCCGGTCTGGAACGCGGATTTCCTGTTCCCGACCCTGGTCCCGGCCACACTGCAGGACCATACCTTCCGCCAAACGGCGCGCATCAGCCTGGGCGGCCCGCGGCTGCGGGTGCGGCTGAGCAATGCCTACGGCACCCAGCCGCTGCGGATCGGAGCAGCCAGCGTGGCCGCACGCGCGGGCGCCATCCCGCAACCGCTCAGCTTCGGCGGCCAGCCCGGGGTGTTGATCGGGCCCGGTCAGGAACAGCTGAGCGATCCGCTCCCGCTGGCCACGGATGACCGCCAGGCAGTGCAGGTCAGCGTCTTTGTGCCGGGGCCGGCAACCGTTCAGACGTTCCATTGGGAAGGCCGCCAGACCAGTTGGATCGCCCCCGGCGACCAGAGCCGGGCCCAGGACCTGAGCGCAGCCAGCAGCACCACCGCCCGCCTGCTGCTGACCGGAATTGACGTCGAGGCCGGCGCCGACGCGCGCAGCGTGGTGGTGATCGGGGATTCGATCACCGACGGTGCCACCGCCAGCCTCGACCAGGACCAGCGCTGGACCGATCATCTGGCCGCGCGCCTGGCAGCGCGGGGCATAGCCGTGGTGAACGCCGGCATTTCCGGGGGGCGGCTGCTGCGCGACGGCATGGGTGAATCCGCCCTGGTCCGCTTCCGGCGCGACGCGCTGGACCAGCCTGCGGTATCCAGTGTGATCGTGCTGATCGGCATCAATGACATCAGCTGGCCAGGTACCGCATTCGCCCGGAACCAGGCCCGGCCCACGCTGGCCGAACTGCAGGCAGGGTATCGCGCGCTGGCAGAACAGGCCCGCCACCGTGGCGTGCGGATCATTGGCGCCACCCTGCCGCCGTTTGCCGACGCCCTGCCCGGCACGCCACTGGACGACTACTACCACCCGGACAAGGATGGCCTGCGCCAGCGGATCAATGCCTGGCTGCGCACGGACAGCCCGTTCGACGCAGTGATCGACCTGGACGCGGCGCTGCGCGACCCGGCCGATCCCTCACGGATGGCCGCCGCCTACGACTCCGGCGACCACCTCCACCCGGGTGATGCCGGCAACCGGGCCATGGCTGAGGCGGTCGATCTTGAGGTGCTCATGGGGCCATCCACGCATGGCGTGGATCTACCGTAAGCAACGAAAAACCCCGGGCAGGCCCGGGGTTTCGTCGCATCCAGCTGGCCGGAACGGCTTACTTGCGCTTCTTGCGCACGTACAGCACCAGCGAGTGCTCTTCCAGCTCGTAGCCATGGTCTGCGGCGATCTTGCGCTGCAGCTCCTCGATCTCGTGGCTTTCGAACTCGATGATCTTGCCACTGTCCACGTCGACCATGTGGTCGTGGTGGCCGCCACGGTCCAGTTCGTAGACCGCCTGGCCGCCCTCGAAATTGTGCTTGAGCACGAGGCCGGCGGCCTCGAACTGGGTCAGCACCCGGTACACCGTGGCCAGGCCGATCTCGTCGCCATGCTCCAGCAGCTGGCGGTAGATGTCTTCGGCGGTCATGTGGTGCTGGGCATTGCGCTGCTCGAGCAGCGCCAGGATCCGCATCCGCGGATGGGTCACCTTCAGGCCGACTTTACGCAGGTCGTGGGTTTCCATAGGTCTCCGTTCATTGGCGATTTAGCGCCAGCTGCCTCGGATTGGGTCGCGGTGGCACGCCGGGAGTGTATCATCGGTTTGATTTCCCCAACCGCCAGTCCCGATGCGCAATCTCCTGTTGGTCGCCGCCGTCGCCCTGTCCACCACCGGGTGCGGCATCATCTACAAGCAACCCATCTATCAGGGCAACCTGATCCGGGAAGATGCCGTGGCCAAGCTGCAGGTCGGGCAGAGCAAGCAGCAGGTCACCGCGCTGCTGGGCACCCCGTCCATTCCCGACCCGTTCCACGCCCAGCGCTGGGACTACACCTCCAGCCAGCGCGTGAACCGCTTGGGCCGTACCGAAGTGAAGAACTTCGTGGTGTTCTTCGAGAATGACACCGTGACCCGCTGGGAAGGCGATTACTTCCCGGGCAACGACAAGGCCCTGGCCCAGCAGACCGTGCGCCAGTTCGGCCGCAATCTGCCGAAGGACAAGAAGAAGAAGGGCCGCTGAGCCCCCTGCCCGTCCGCAGGTACGGCTTCCGGAATCAACCGCCGAGCGCGCGACGCCGGCGGTTATCCTTCGGATCTGCCAGCAGCGGGCGCAGCAGTTCGATGCGGTCGCCGTCCAGCAGAACCTGGTGCGGGCGTGCCACTACGCCATGCACGGCGACGGCGGGACAATCGGCACTGCCTTCCAGTGCGGCCGCCGCGACAGCATCGGCGACGGTGGCCCCCTCTTCCAGCTGCAGGCGGCACGACAGCACCCGCTGCGGCCAGGCCAGTACCACCTCGACCTCGATCATCGCTCAGCCCTCGTCGGCGACGCGGACGAAATCGTTGACCATGCGATCGGCCAGCCCCTGGAAGCCGATCGCCAGCGCCGGACCGAGCAGGCGCGAGCTGGGTTCGAACTCCAGGGTCAGGGTGACCTTGCAGGCATCCTCGGCCAGCGCATGGAATTCCCAGCGGCCGTGCAGCTGCTTGAACGGGCCATCGCGCAGCTGCATATCGATGCTGTGCGGTCGCCGCAGGGTGTTTTCGGTCTGGAACCAGGTGCTGAACGAACCCAGGCCCAGGTCCAGGCGCGCCACCAGGCGGTCCTCGCCCTGCTCCATGATCTGGGCAGCCGAGCACCAGCGGAAACGGCTCGGATAGGCCTGGACATCATTGACCAGGTCGAACATGCGCGCGGCCGAATGTTCGACCAGGGCGCTGCGGCGGATAGTAGGCATGAATACAGGACGTTTCGGCAATCGACCGGGCGGGCCCGAATCGGAGACAATACGGAAATGAGCAAGAACAGCGGCAAGGATAAAGCAAAGAGCGCGACGGCCAACAAAACCATCGCGTTGAACAAGCGTGCCCGCCACGAGTACCACATCGAAGAGCGCTTCGAGGCCGGCCTCGCCCTGCAGGGCTGGGAGGTCAAGTCGATCCGCGCAGGCCGCGGCAACATCATCGACGCCTACGCCTATGTGAAGCGCGGCGAGATCTACCTGATCGGCGCACAGATCACCCCGTTGATCCAGGCCTCCACCCACGTGGTGGCCAATGACCGGCGCGAGCGCAAGCTGCTGCTGCACCGGAACGAGATCGACAAGCTGATCGGCAAGGTCGAGCGCGATGGCTACACGATCGTGCCCACTGCGATGTACTGGAGCAAGAACAAGATCAAGCTCGAAGTCGCGCTGGCCAAGGGCAAGCAGACCCATGACAAGCGCGATGCCGCCAAGGACCGCGACTGGGCGATCGAGAAGCAGCGTGTGATGCGTCGCGGCAACCGCGACGCGTAAGGCTGTAGCGCCGAGCCATGCTCGGCTTCGGCAAGAAGGGCAGCCGAGCGCAGGCTCGGCTCTACAAAAGGCGGGTCACCCCGCCAGCATGCCCTGCCCGCGCATGCGCGGTGCCAGCGCCGCGTGCATCACGGCCAGGTGCATTACGACCGCCAGTTCCGGGGCATGCCGGTCATCGCCCGCGCGCCACTGCTGTGCCATCTGGGCCGCATCGGCCGGCAACAGGGCCAGCAGCTGGGCGTCATCCAGCGAATCGGCAGCGCCCTGCAGCTGTCGCGCCAGCTGCCGCGACTGCCACACATGCACGCCGATGCTGAGGCTCGCCAGCGACATCAGGACCACGGCCAGCCCGTGCTCGAACCACTGCGACAGCACTTCCGGCCCCCACAGCAGGGCCGCCAACACCGCCATGCCCGGCAGACGCCAGCCCAGCCAATGGATGCGACCGCGCTGCGACCAATGCACCACCACCGCACTGGCGACCAGTGCTGCGGCCGCTGTGGCCGGCAGTTCGGTCAGCGCGGTGGCCGCAAGCAACGCCGCCAGTACCGCCCAGACCCAGCCGGGCGGCAGCGCGCGCCGCTGATAGTCGGCCCCGACGGGCCCGACCAGCTGTCGTAGGCTGCGTTGTTGGCTTGCCTCGGTCACCCACAGTCTCCGTGTTTGTCCTGGCCCGGATGGTCGCCGCCAGTGTGTCGCAAATTCGTGCCCATGACGTTACCAATCCGCTATGACGGAGGCTCTACAACTTGTTGCGGATTGCCAAGGTGACTGTTCAGCTGTTTTGCCGTAGCATTGCCACTGTTGGGCAGGCACTGACCGTGGCGACACGAAACAGGCCTTGTACCTTGCAGAACTTGAAGAAACCGGGGGTGCATTGGTTTCGACGGGGGTTGTGAAGTCGCCTGGCGCATGCCGAGGGGGTAGCTTTCCTCGTAAATCCAGCTGCAAAACTCTAGTTGCCAACGACGACAACTACGCTCTGGCCGCTTAAGGCCTAAGCCTCGAAACCGCTTGTGTCCATGCTCGCGGTGTAGAGTCACTATCATGGAATCGCGCTGGACGGCTGCCTGTCAGTCCGGCACTAGAACACAACAGGCTGGTTCCCGGATGCGCTTTGCGCACCGTGCTGTTCGGGGACGAGATCCAACGGTGAGCTAAGCATGTAGTGCTGGGGATGGAGTGCCTTCGGACGGCGGTTCAATTCCGCCCACCTCCACCATCTGTAAGGCCTGTCGAGGCCGCAAGAAGCCGGATCTCCCGTCAACTGGGGTTCCGGCTTTTTTGTGCCTGCACGTCGCGCAGGACGTGTGGCGCATAATCGGGATGACACCTCCAACACAGCAGTCCCTCCATCCGCGACCGCCAGAAGGATCTGCCATGAAAGCCCCCCTCGCGATGTCCCTGCTCCTCACCGCGCTCGCCGCAGCCCCAGCCACGCACGCCGCAGCCCCGGCCATCGCGCCGCCCGGCATCGCCACGCTGGAGGCGCTGCTGGCCTGCAAGGCAGGCTCGGATTTCAGTGCGGCCGACGCCATCGATGCGCTGCAGGCGGCCGGCCTGGCCAAGCAGCCGGGCGGCACGTTCGAGCCGGAGGACAAGCCGGTCGCGCTGTTTGGCGGCACGGTCAGCAGTGCCGATGTGAATGTGGCCGAAGGCGAGAAAGGCCTCTTCGTGTACTTGAACGGCGTCGATCCCAAGCGCCTGGCCAGGGCTTGGTCGGTGACCGAGGTCAACGAGCATGCCAATACCGAGGAACCTTCCTACGTGAAGCGCATCGACAAGCGCCACACCCTGCACGTGATCGCGGGTGACGACTACGAGGGCTATTCGGCGGCGGTGAAGTGCCAGATCAGCCGCTGATGGCGTAGCCGATGCTACAGCCAGCGTGGCACGCGATGACGGTACTGCGCGTACGCCTCGGGAAAGCGGGCCATCAGTGCCCGCTCCTCCGGCAGGATCTGCAGCCAAGTGATGTACGCCAGGAACAGCGGCACCACCAGCAGCGCGATCAGGTTCTGCAGGTACACCATGGCACCAAACAGGACCAGCGCCTGGCCGAGATACATCGGGTTTCGGGTGCGGCGATAGATTCCGCTGGTAACCAGCGCGCTCGACGCCGAAGGTCGCAGAGGATTGACGGTGGTACCGGCGCGTCGGAAAGAGATCTTGGGCAGCAAGTTGAGCACGACACCCAGCGTCACCGTCACCCCTGCCAGCAGAACCGGCACCGGCACCCGAAGGTGCAAACCCGGCCACAGCCAGCGTGCTGCAAAGCCCATAGCGGCGAACAGCAGCATTACCACGGGCGGGGGAATACGGGTTTCCAGCCAGACCATCGCGATCACCGTGTCCTTTCCATTGGCCGCAGTGTCACACGGGAATGGCTGAATCACCCAAGGCGGCCAGGCCCAAACCGACCGTCCGGTCTATTCCGCTTTGACAGGCCCACCGCTAGAGTGGCGCCACCGCGCAGGAGGATCGCATGGCTACCACGGGCTTGGGCTTCATCGGCCGCACGACCCTCATCATCACCGTGCTGCTCACCCTGGGCGGCTGCGCGACGCTGCGCCAGTTCGGGCCGTCGGTGCAGGTCGCTTCGGTTACGCCCGGCCAGTACATCGCGCTCAAGCGCGGTGACATCCTGACCTCCGGCAAGCTCAGCGCGGCGACCATTGAGACCCTGCGCGTGGCCGGGCTCGATGAGGGCGTCTGTGCCAAGCCCGGCCTGCCCTGCATCGAGGCGATGGAAGGCAGCATCGTGGTGCGCGAGGAAGACAAGCGCTCCAGCCTGGCCGAGTTGTGGCTGCAGTATGCGATGACCCTGCCGGCGCCAAAGCGCGAGTACTCGGCATCCGGCCGTGCCAAGACCGCCGTCACCGAGCTGGATGCCGACTTCCAGCCGCGCCTGGATGCCTGGATGCAGGTTGCGCGGCAGGCCTATGCCTATCTGTTCTTCACCGAGCGCACGGCGAACCAGCGCGGCTTCGAAGACCGCCAGACCCAGGTGCGCGATTACTACAACCTGGCGGTGCAGGAAGCCTCGGTGCAGCTTTACAACGCCTATGCCACCGGGCGCGTGCACGGCCAGGCCAGCCATTTCCAGCTGGGCCGCTGGACCTTCGTGCTGGCCCCTTCAGACGAAGCATCGGCGCTGGACCAGCGTACCCCCAGCGAGCTGGTACCCGCCGCCTCGCTGTCGTTCACCGGCACGCTGCGAAGCGTGCATCGCCGCGATGGCTTCGGTGCCGAACTGGTGGCAGTGATGGATGACCCGGCCGGCAGCACGACCACCACGCCTCCGGCGGCGGCGCAGGCGGCGCAGGCAAGACGTTCTGCCACGCAGAGCTGGAGCGAGATGCCCTCGCCATCGATGACGGTGCTATTGCGCTTCTCGGGGAAAAACCTGTGGGAGGTGCTGCACGATGACGAGCCGGAGCTGGAGATCCACGATCCCTACCAGGTTTCGGAAGTGACCCTGCACGGCCAGCAGGTGCCACTGGCGGCCAACTTCACTGCCGGCTATGCTCTGTGGCTGGCCCGCTCCAACTTCAGCCGACAGTCGCTGCGCACGCTGTTCGGCGGCAAGGGTGGCATCGACACGCCGCATCTGTACATGATGCAGCCCTACGACCCGAACCGCCGCGTGCTGCTGATGATCCATGGCCTGGCCAGCAGTCCGGAAGCCTGGGTCAACGTGGCCAACGAACTGCTGCGCGACGACGAGATCCGCCGGGACTTCCAGGTCTGGCAGTTCTATTACCCGACCAACATGCCCATCGCGATGAGCCACGATGCGATGCGCCACACGCTGGCTGAAGTATTCAAGCACTTCGACCCCAGCGGCAAGGCGCAGGCCTCGCATGACATGGTGCTGGTGGGGCACAGCATGGGCGGGGTGATCGCACGGTTGATGATCTCCTCCTCCGGCGACCACCTGGTCGACACCCTGCTGGCCACCGCGCAGATGACGCCCGCCCAGCGCGAACTGCTGCGCACCAAAGGCGCACCGGTGCTGACCTTCCTGCCGGAACCGGAAGTGTCCCGCGTGGTGTTCATCGCCACGCCGCATCGCGGCACCGACGTGGCGGGCACCCGCCTCGGCCGGTGGATCGGCCGGCTGGTGCGGTTGCCACTGACCGTGCTGGAAGACGTCGCCACCATTGCCAACGACGGCCAGATCGACCGCAATGACGGCAAGCACGGCTACCAGATGAACAGCATCCAGAACCTGGACAAGGACGACCCGTTCGTCCGCGCCGTGGCTGACCTGCCGATGTCACCGAAGGTGCACTACCACTCGATCATCGCCCGCGCCAAGGCCGATGGCCCACTTGAGAAGACCGATGACGGGCTGGTGCCCTACTGGAGTTCGCACCTGCCGCACGCGGATTCGGAGAAGGTGATCGTGTCCGGGCACAGCGTGCAGGAAGCTACGCCGGCCATCGTCGAGCTGCGGCGGATCCTGCATGAGGACATGCAGGCACACGGGCGAACGGGAAAGTAAGCCGCCGTCCCGACAGATCAGGCACCGGCCGTACGCCGCGAGAACGTGCCATGCAGCGCCGCCGGAATCGCAAAGCCCTCCATGCGCACCTCGGGCCGATAGTCGGCGCTGGGGGTGAAGCGGAACTCGCGTGCCAGCAGCGCGCACAGCAATACCAGCTGTGCATTGCCGACCGCCGATCCCACGCAGGAACGCGTGGGGAAGCCGTAAGGCACATAGATGCCGGCGGTACGCTTGCGCCGTTCGGGCAACCAGCGATCAGGATCGAACTGCAGCGGGTCATCCCAGTACTTCGCCGAGCGGTGCTGGATGAACGAACTCAACTCGAACACTGTGCCTTCGGCGATGGCCTGCCCTTCCACCTGCAGATCGCAGGCGGCCACCCGGCGGTTGTTGAAGGGCGTGGAGTACAGCCGCATCACTTCCTTCAGGAAGCGCATCGTGCAGGGAATCCTGGCCATCGGCAGCGCATGGATCTCCTCATCCGAGAGCGGCGCGAACTCCTCCTCGATGCGCTGGCGCCAGTGTGGATGCATCTGCATCGCCAACAGCAGGCAGGCGGCCATCATGCCGGGCACGCCGGAAATGGCGATCAGCTGCACGGTGACCAGGTAGGTGACCTTGTCCAGGCCGATGCGCTCTCGCAGGCTCAGCAATGACTGTGCGTAGTCCAGCGCCGAACGTCCACTGCGGAGCCGGCGCTTGAGTTCGGCGGCGATCGCCCGTGATTCGGCACGGCCGATGAGGAAGTTGCGCAGCAGGTGGCGCCGATGGATGACCTGCTCGACCTGGGTGGTGTAGCGCAGATGCAGGGCGCGTTCGATGGCTGCGGTGCCGCGGGCATCGAGCCCGTCGATCACCAGCGGGATCAAGGGATGGGCCATCACTTTCCACACCGCCGGCGTGGCATCCAGCGCGTGCCCGCATACCCCATCCAGAGCCTGCCTCATGCGCGACTGCAGTGCCTCCAGGGTCTGTGCTCCGGTGAGCTCAGCACTGCAGGCGGCGATCAGGCTGCGCACTTCGGTCCAGCGCACGCGCTCGTGACGGCGGAACAGGTCGGCCAGCGACTCGACGACGTACAGCTGCTCGGAATTTTCCTTGTCGACCTTGCCGGCAAGCTCCGGGCAGAACACCCCGATTCCACCGGTTTCCAGCTTCAGCACAGGCCCTTCGCGCTCCACGCGCGCAGCCAGGCGCTCGGCAGCAATGGCGCTGCCTTCATTCGACATCCCTTGCATGCAGTGCGTCTCCGGCAGGAAGGGACTCGAAAGACGAGTCCCTTCGTCTTGCTACCGCTCGATCGCGGGTTTGGCCCCCAGGATCAGAATTCGACCCACAGCGGCCAGGTATTCCACACGCTGCTCTTTTCGTTCGGATGAATATTCAGAGTGACGCGCAATGCTCGGGCGAATCTTTTCATTTTCATTCCTTTGCTTGCTGTGTGGTTATGCCGGGATTATCCCGGCACTGGCTAGATAGCACGACATAATCCCACTGTCCAACCGGCCGGGTGGCGCGCTGCAGCATCCGGGTTGCGGCCGATTGAGGGGAATCCCTCATCGCGCCTGCGCACGCAGCCTCCTATGCTGGGCTCACTTTCCCCCAACGGAGGTCTGCATGAACACGCAAGAGCCCAGCCGCCAGCCCAGCCCCGATCCGGCCGAGCGCGATGCCTTCTTCCCGTCGCCGTATTCGCTGTCGCAGTTCACCTCGCCCAAGAGCGACCTGTCCGGCGCCGACTATCCGGATGCGCGCCGCGATGGCCGCTGGAAGGTGCTGATGATCGCCGCCGACGAGCGCTATCTGCCGACCGCCAATGGCCACCTGTTCTCCACCGGCAACCATCCGGTGGAAACCCTGCTGCCGATGTACCACCTGGACAAGGCCGGCTTCGACATCGACGTGGCGACACTGTCCGGCAACGCCGTCAAGTTCGAATGGTGGGCCTTTCCACACGAGGACCGCGAGATCGGCGCCCTGTACGAACGCTACCAGGCACGCTTCCGCCAGCCGTTGCAGCTGGACCAGGTGGTGGCCGGCCTGGGCGCCGATTCGGACTACGCCGCCGTCTTCATTCCCGGTGGGCACGGCGCGTTGATCGGCCTGCCGGAGAGCGCGGCGGTGAAGGCCGCGCTGCAATGGGCCATGGCCGAGCAGCGCCACATCATCACCCTCTGCCATGGCCCGGCGGCGCTGCTGGCGGCGGGCGTCGACGAAGCCGCGGGTGCCTCGCTGTTCCGTGGCTACCGCATCTGTGCCTTCCCCGACGCAATGGACCGGCAGACACCGGAGATCGGCTACATGCCGGGGCAGCTGCGTTGGTTCTTCGGCGAACGACTGGCCCAGCAGGGCGTGCAGATCGTCAATGAGGGCATCGATGGCAGCGTGCTGCAGGATCGCCTGCTGCTGACCGGCGACAGTCCGCTGGCCGGCAATGCGTTGGGCAAGCTGGCCGCACGTACGCTGCTCGATGCGCTGGCGGGGCGCTGAGCCAATGCCTGCGCTGGTGCCCGCGCTGCTGGAACTGGAACAGGCGCGGACATTGCCTGCGGTGGGCGGCGTGCTGCGCGCCGCCGCCTCGCCCTTGGGCTACGACCGCCTGTTGGTGTTTGCCACCGGAACCGGGCTGGAGCGCGACGCACAACGTGTTTACTGGATTGAAGGTGACTGGTTTGGCGACGGCAGCGGTAGCGGACTCGCCCGCTACCTGCACGCCTGTCCGGTCAACCGCCATGTGCTGGAAAGCAATGCGCCGTTCTTCTGGAGCAAGCGCCACGGCGTGCGTGGCGAGCGCTACCAGGTGGTGAAGCAGCCTCGCGGCGATGGCCTGCATGGGTTGCAGGTGCCGGTGTTCGGCCCGACCGGTCTGGAGGGTGCGGTCAGTTTCGCCGGCACCTCGATTGATGCGTCCGCCAGCGCGCGCCTGCTGCTTGAAATGGTCGGCACGTCAGTCTTCCGCGCGGCGCGGCGGCTTGCCGAAGCGCCGGCCGACATCCGCGCGGGCGCGCTGAGCGCACGCGAACGCGAGGTGCTGCGCTGGGTCGCCGCTGGACGGCGCCAAGCGGAGATAGCGGCCACGCTGGGGCTGTCTGCGCGCACCGTTGAGAACCACCTGCGGCGAGCACGGCAACGACTTGGCGTGGCCACCACCGCTCAGGCAGTGCGCGCGGCAGGCCGCCGTGGCGAGATTGAAGACTGATCAGGATCGAGGCACTTCCTGCTGCCTGATCAGCGTGCTGCATACGCGCTGTGCATCTGCGCGATTGCAGAAGGCAGGCGACGGGATGAGCTACGACCCGTGATCGCCGGTGCGCGGTCCACCGCGTGGGACGTTCATCGCCCGCCCGGCATCCGCGAGCCACCCATCCCTGCATAACGCTGTCCGCGCATTCGTGGCATGCTCCATGAAACCGTTTTCATGGAATGGAGGGATTCCACGATGTTGTCGCGTTTCCGTCGCCCCGCGCTGTCTGCGCTGCTGGCGCTTGCCCTGCCTCTGACCAGCGCCTGGGCCGCAGCCCCTGCGCCGTTGAAGGTGATGTCGTTCAATGTGCGCACCCCGGCCGATACCGAGCCCGGCAAGCGCTGGCCCGATCGTCGCGATGCGATGGTGAAGGTCATCCTTGATGCGCACCCGGCGGTGATCGGTACCCAGGAGCTGGTGCAGGAGCAGGCCGATTACCTCGCCCAGCACCTGCCCGGCTACCGCTGGTTCGGCGAGGGCCGCCGCGGCGGCAGCGGCGACGAGCACATGGGCGTGTTCTACGACAGCAAGGTGCTGGCGATCGAGGAATCAGGCAACTTCTGGCTGTCTGATACGCCCGATGTGCCCGGCAGCATCACCTGGGGCAACCTGTATCCACGCATGGTCACCTGGGCGCTGTTCCGCCGCATCGATGACGGCCGCCGCTTCTATTTCATGGATACCCACCTGCCCTACCGCGACGAGGACGAACCACGCCGGGTGAAAGGTGCCGAGCTGATCGGCAGGCGCGTGGCCGGCCTGCCGGCCGATCTGCCGGTGGTGCTGACCGGTGACTTCAACAGCGAACCCGGCGGCGACACCTACAAGGCATTCACCCGCGTACTGCACGACACCCGTACCCAGGTGAAGACACCGCAGGGCCCGCGACTGACCTTCCACGATTTCACTGGCAAGGCCACCGCGCAGCTGGACTGGGTGCTGGTGCGCGGTTTCCACGCGCGCAGCTTCCTGACCGATGACCGCCGCATCGATGGCGTGCTGCCATCGGATCATTTCCCGCTGGTGGTCGAACTGGACTGGCCGCAGCACTGACCCCGCACGGCAGCCGCAGCTACGGCGGCGGCTGCCGCGACAGCAGGCGATACAGGGCCTGATGCTGATCGCGCGCCTGGCAGATGCGGGCCCCTATCGCCAGGAACACCGCCACGCCGATCAGGCCCAGTCCCAGCATCGAATCCTGCAGGCGCAGGAAACCGACCGCTGCGGCCATCGTCGCCAGCACCAGCAGCACCACGACTGCCACTGACAGCCCCGCACCCGGTGGACCCGGATCGCCGAACAACATCCGTTGGGTATCCCGCCTTCCGTCCGCCATCACCTGTCCTCCCGAGTGCCTGACCCACTAGTTACACGGCGGGCCCGCAATCCGGCAGAGTCAGAAACGTCACCAAGGTGAAGACGTACGCGAAATGCACCGCGCTACCCTGCCGCGTACCCCTCGAACTGCGGAGCAGCACATGGCACACCAGAGCCGGCTGGCTGGATTCATCATCGACTGCCAGGACCTTCCCGCCGACGAAGGCGCCCGTTTCTGGGCCGCCACGCTCGGCCTGCAGGCACAGGCGGCGCGTGCCGAAGGGGGCGCCGAGTATGCCGACCTGCTGGGCGCACCGGCGGGCCTGGACGTTGAAGTCCAGCGGGTCGATCACCCGTCACGGGTGCATCTGGACATCGAGAGCGACGACATCGATGCCGAGGCCGACCGCCTGGAGAAGCTCGGCGCGCGACGGATAGGCTTCGTCAAGCGCTGGTGGGTGATGGAAGCACCGACCGGCCATCGCTTCTGTATCGTGCGCATGCGCGAGCGCGAGGTGCCGGCCAATCAGTGGCCCTGAAAGAGCAAAGGGACGGAAGCCACGGCCTCCGTCCCCCTGAAGTCACTGCACCTGCGCCACGCTCGGTAGCTGCGGTGATTGCCCCCAGCCGCCCAGCGCCTTGTACACGCCCACCACGCTGACGTTGACCTCGGACTCGGCCGCCGCCAACGCATCATCGGCTGCCAGCTGCGTGCGCTGCGCATCCAGCAGGGTCAGGAAGTCCTCCGAGCCCTCGCGATAGCGGATCTGCGCCAGCGATTCGGCACGCCGTGCCGCCTGCGCCTGCTCGACCACGATCGCCAATCGTGCCTGCTGCTTGGAATAGCGGGTCAGCGCGTTCTCGGTGTCTTCCAGGGCCAGCAGTACCGCCTGCTCATACTGCGCGGCCACGCCTTCGGCTTCAGCCTTGCTGGCACGCAGGCGTGCACGCACGGTGCCGAAGTCGAATGCCGCCCAGCTCAGCGACGGGGTCAGCGACCAGGCCTTGTTGCTGCCATTGACCAGGCCGCTGGCATCGCCACCGAGGAACCCGACGAAGCCGGACAGCGACAACCGCGGGAACAGGTCCGCCGTGGCCACGCCCACGCGTGCGGTCGCAGCCGCCAGGCGACGCTCGGCCACGCGCACGTCGGCACGCTGGCGCAGCAGTTCGCGGGTATCGCCCAGCGGAAGTGCCTTGGCGAAGGCCGGTACGTCGTGCGGCGCGAGCATGTCAGTCAGCACTTCCGGGCGCTGGCCGAGCAGCACGGCCAGCCGGTTGCGCGACTGCGCCTCGGCCACTTCCAGCAACGGGATGTCAGCCTCGATCGCCTTCAGGCGGGCACGGCTGCTCTGCACATCCAGCTCGCTGCCTGCGCCCAGCTCCCAGCGCGCCTCGGTCAGCCTCTGCGTATCGCGCAGGTTTTCCAGCGTGTGCTGGGCCACCGCGATGCGCTTCTGCGTACCACGCAACTCGAAGTAATTGCGTGCCACTTCAGCGGCGACCAGGACCTGCGCATCGGCCAGGTTGGCCTGCTCGGCACCGAGGTCGGCGCGCGCGGCTTCAGCAGCACGGCGCTTGCGGCCGAACAGATCCAGCTCCCAGCCGGCGTCGAAGCCGAGCTGGTAGCTTTCACTGAACACCCGCTGCCCACCCAGCTGCGGATCGGGTTGCTTGCGGCGGTCGTAGCTGCCGCCAGCGGTGACGTGCGGAGCCTGGTCGAGGCGGCTTTCCACGAACACCGCGCGGGCCTGGCTGACGCGGGCCACGGCCACGCGAAGGTCCAGGTTGTCCGACAGTGCGCCGTGCACCAGCTGTTCCAGCACCGGATCATCGAACTGCGCCCACCAGCTGGCGACCGGCGAAGCGGTACTGAACACCGGCTGCTGTGCACCCTGCAGGACCACCGGTTCCTGCACCGGGGCCTTGTAGTTCGGGCCGACGCTGACACAGCCCGCCAGCACCAGGCTGGAGACGGCCATCGCCAACGTGCGGATCACCATGGCAGCACCTCGCCCAGGTAGGTGAAGCTGCCGCTGGCACCGGACTCACCGATCAGCGCCATTTCCACGCTGGAGCGTGCACCTTCGCTGATCTCGATTTCGCCGTTGCCACCGTTCATGTCGGTCTTCACGTAACCCGGATGCACGGTGTTGACCTTGATCGGGGTATTGCGCAGTTCGTAGGCCAGGCTCAGGGTCCAGCTGTTCACTGCGGCCTTGGACGCGTTGTAGGCCGGAATCTTGAAGTCGTAGATGCCCGACGAGGGATCCGCGTGCAGGGTCTGCGAGCCGAGCATGCTGGACACATTGACGATGCGTCCGGACTTGGACTGCTTGACCAGCGGCAGGAATGCCTGGGTTACCGCGACCAGCGCATAGACGTTGGTGTCGAAGGTGCGCTTCCAGGTGTCCAGCGACTGCTCCGACGGCGCCTGCGCCGGGTTCTCGATCATGATGCCGGCATTGTTGACCAGGATGTCGAGGCGACCGTGGCGCTGGCGCACCTGCTCGACCGCTTCGGCGATGCTGGCCGCGTCGGTCACGTCCAGCTGCAGGGCTTCGACCGGCAGGCCTTCAGCCTGCAGCTTCAGTGCCAGCTCCACCGCGGTATCGCGCTTGCGACCGGCCAGCAGCGTGTGCACGCCGGCCTCTGCCAGCTGGCGCACGGTTTCCAGGCCGATGCCACGGGTAGCGCCGGTCACCAGCGCGATCTTGTTCTGATGGGTGTTCATGGATGCATGCCTTGTCTGTGGGGAGAGTGGCCGCCGGCCAACGACCGGCGGCGGAGTTCCGTATCAGTGGTGGATGGTCGGTTCGCCGTGCTGCACCAGCTGGCCACCACCGTTGCGGGTGACGAACTTGCGCAGGGCCACGTAGAACACGGGGGTGAGGAACAGGCCGAACAGCGTCACACCCAGCATGCCAGCAAACACGGTGATGCCGGTCACCGAGCGCACTTCGGCGCCTGCACCGTGAGACAGCACCAGCGGCACCGTGCCGGCGATGAAGGCGATGGAGGTCATCACGATCGGGCGCAGGCGCAGGCGGCAGGCTTCCAGCGCGGCTTCAACGATGCCCTTGCCGCCCATCTCCAGCTCTCTGGCGAATTCGACGATCAGGATCGCGTTCTTGCACGCCAGGCCCATCAGCACCACCAGGCCGACCTGCACGAACACGTTGTTGTCACCTCCGGTCAGCCACACGCCGAACAGCGCGGACAGCAGGGTCATCGGCACGATCAGGATCACCGCCAGCGGCAGCGACCAGCTCTCGTACAGCGCGGCCAGCACCAGGAAGGCCAGCATGATCGCCACCGGGAACACGATGAAGGCGGCCTTGCCCTGGGTTGCCTGCTGGTAGCTCAGGTCGGTCCATTCGGTGGTCATGCCCACCGGCAGCACCTTGCCGGCGATCTCGGTCAGCTTGGTCATCGCTTCGGCCGAGGACAGCAGGCGCGGGTCGGCTTCACCGGCCAGGTCCGCTGCCGGATAGCCGTTGAAGCGCAGCACCGGGTCCGGGCCGAAGGTCTGCTTGATGGTGACCATCGAACCGATCGGCACCATCTCGCCGCGGTCGTTGCGGGTACGCAGCTTGCCGATGTCCTCGACCGTCTCGCGGTACGGACCATCTGCCTGGGCGATCACCTGCCAGGTGCGGCCGAACTGGTTGAAGTCGTTGACGTAGGCCGAACCCAGGTAGGTCTGCAACGTGTCGAACAGCTCGGTGAGCTGCACGCCCTGTGCCTTGGCCTTGACGCGGTCGACCTCGGCATCGAGCTGCGGCACGTTGGCCTGGTAGCTGGAAATCGGGAAGGCCATGCCCGGCGTCTGCGCGACGGTGCCCTGCATGGCCTGAACCGCATTCTGCAGCGCGCCGTAACCCAGATTGCCACGGTCCTCGATGAACATCTGGTAGCCATTGCCATTGCCCAGGCCGAGGATCGGCGGCGGCATCATCGCGAACGCGAAGCCTTCCTGCAGGCCGGCGATCTTCTGGTTGATCTCGGCATTGATCTGCGCGGCGGTGCGGCCATGGCGCTCGGCGAACGGCTTGAGCGGAATGAACGCCACACCGGTGTTCGGCGTATTGGTGAACTGCAGCGCGTTCAGACCGGGGAACGAGATGGTGTGAGCGACGCCATCGGTTTCCTGGGCGATCTTGGCGACCTTGCGCAGCATTTCATCGGTGCGTGCGATCGACGAGCCTTCCGGCAGCTTCACACCGGCGATCAGGTACAGCTTGTCCTGGGTCGGAATGAAGCCCGGCGGTACCAGCTTGAAGATCACGCCGGTACCGACCAGCAGGATCGCGTAGACCACGAACACCGCACCGCGGCGGCCGAGGATGCGGGCCACGCCACGCTCGTACTTCTCCGAGCTGGACTTGAAGAAGCGGTTGAACGGACGGAACACCCAGCCGAACAGGCGGTCGATCAGGCGGCTCGGGCCGTCCTTCGGAGCGCCATGGGCCTTCAGCAGGCGCGCGGCCAGGGCTGGCGACAGGGTCAACGAATTGATCGCCGAGATCACCGTGGAAATGGCGATGGTGACCGCGAACTGCTTGTAGAACTGTCCGGTGACACCGGACAGGAAGGCCATCGGCACGAACACGGCACACAGCACCAGCGCGATCGCCACGATCGGGCCGGATACTTCACGCATGGCCTGGTGTGCAGCCGCAGTAGGCGACAGGCCTTCCTCGATGTTGCGTTCAACGTTCTCCACCACCACGATCGCGTCGTCGACCACGATGCCGATCGCCAGCACCAGGCCGAACAGGCTCAGCGTATTGATCGAGAAGCCCAGCAGGTACAGCGCGGCGAACGTACCCACCACCGACACCGGCACCGCGATCAACGGAATGATCGACGCACGCCAGGTCTGCAGGAACAGGATCACGACCAGCACCACCAGGGCGATCGCTTCCAGCAGCGTGGAGACCACGGCCTTGATCGAGTCGCGCACGAAGATGGTGGTGTCATACACCGCTTCGTACTTCACATCGGCCGGCATGGTCTTCTGCATCTCGTCCATCGTCGAGATGACCTGGTCGCGGATTTCCAGCGCGTTGGCACCCGGCGACTGGAAGATACCGATACCCACCGCGTTCTTGCCGTCCAGCTGCGAGCGCAGGGTATAGTCGCCCGCACCCAGTTCCAGGCGGGCCACGTCGGCCAGGCGCACGATCTCGCCATCGGTGCCGCTCTTGAGCACGATGTCGCCGAATTCCTTTTCGGTCTTCAGACGGCCCTGGGCATTGATCAGGGTCAGGAACTTGCTGTCCGGCAGCGGTTCGGCGCCGAGCTGGCCGGCCGAAACCTGCACGTTCTGCTCGCGCATGGCACGCACCACGTCGCTGGCGGTCAGGCCGCGCGAGGCCACCTTGTCCGGGTCCAGCCAGGCACGCATGGCGTAGTCGCCGCCACCGAAGATCTGCGCGTCACCCACGCCCGGAATACGCGCCAGCGCATCCTTGACGTGCAGGCGCGCGTAGTTGCGCAGGTACAGGGTGTCGTACTTGCCTTGCGGCGAGGTCAGGTGCACCACCATCAGGAAGGTCGGCGACTGCTTCTGCGTGGTCACGCCCTGCCGGCGCACGTCCTCGGGCAGGCGCGCCTGCGCCTGCGCCACGCGGTTCTGCACCTTCACCGCCGCTGCGTCCGGGTCCGTGCCCGGGCGGAAGGTGACGGTCATCTGCAGCACGCCGTCCGAGCCGGCCACCGACTTCAGGTACATCATGCCTTCGACGCCGTTGATCGCCTCTTCAAGCGGCGTGGCGACGGTCTCGGCAATGACCTTGGGGTTGGCGCCCGGATACACCGTGCGTACGACCACCGACGGCGGCACCACTTCGGGGTACTCACTGATCGGCAGGATTGGAATCGTGATCAGGCCTGCGGCGAAGATCACGATCGACAGCACCGCCGCGAAGATCGGCCTGTCGATGAAGAAGCGGGAAAAGTCCATGGAGGAATTCCTGGGAAAGGCATTCGGCGGGCAACAGCCACCCCGCCCCTCGCCGGGATGACGAAGGCAGGGAAGGCTGCCGCTGGCGCCGGCAGCTAAGCGGAAACGCGGATCAGGAGACGGCGGATCAGTGCTTCAGGGCAGCGGTGGCATCGCGGCCCGGTGCCGGCGCCGGCTGTGGCTGCATCGCCACCGCCTTGGCCTGCACCGGCATGCCCGGCATGAAGACCTTCTGCACGCCATCGATGATCACCTTGTCACCGGCGGCCAGGCCGTGCTCGACGATACGCAGGCCGTCGGCGGTGCGGCCGAGCTGGATGTCACGGCGCTGGGCCTTGCCATCCTTGTCGACCACGTACACGTACTTGCGGTCCTGGTCGGTCAGCACGGCCTTGTCGTCGATCAGCAGCGCCTGGAACTGGCCGCTGCCAAGCAGCTGCACGCGGGCGAACAAGCCCGGCGTGAACTGGCGATCGGCGTTGTCCAGCAGCGCACGGACGCGGATGGTCCCGGTACTGCGGGCGACCTGGTTGTCGAGGAAGTCGACCTTGCCCGTGTGCGGGTAGCCTTCTTCACCGGACAGGCCGACCTTCACCGGCAGCGCGCTGTCACGCTCGCTCGGGCGCTCGCCCTTGCGTGCCATCTGGGCGTAGCGCAGGAAGGTGCTTTCGTCGGCATCGAAGTAGACGAACACCGTGTCCAGCGAGACCAGCGTGGTCAGCACGCTGGCGCTGTCGCCGGCGGTGACCAGGTTGCCGGCGGTGACCATCGCGCGGCCGGCACGGCCGTCGATCGGTGCCCGCACCTTGGTGAACTCAAGATTGAGGCGGGCTGCATCCAATGCTGCCTGCGCGGCCTGCACGGCGGCGCCGGACTGGTCGGCAGCCGCACGGCGCTGCTCGGCGGTCTCGGTGGAGATCGCCTGCTGCTCGGACAGCCGCTTGGCGCGCTCGGACTCGCTGCGGGCCAGCGTGGCCTGGGTACGGGCGCGGGCCAGTTCGGCGGCTGCCCGATCGTACTCGGCCTGGTAACTGCGCGCGTCGATGGTGAAGAGCACTTCGCCCTTCTTCACTTCCTGGCCTTCGACGTAGTTGACCTTGTCGATGTAGCCGGACACGCGCGGACGCAGTTCAACGCTCTGCACCGCTTCGACGCGGCCACTGAACTCGTCCCACTGGCTGACCTGCTTGACCAGCACCGGCGCGGCGCTGACCTGCGGCGGCGGCGGTGCACCGCCTTCTTCGGCATGGCCGCCGCTGCAGGCTGCAAGCACGGCCGCGGCGAGGATCGACACGCCGGCCATCGCAATGCGATGGCCGAAACGATGTGGGGTGGTATTGGGGGAAGTCATGGCATGCATCCGTACGGAGGGGTGGTACAGCGATATGAGAACGTGTTGCAAAAATCGGCGGCGAATACTGCGACCTCAACCATGGTCGAGGTCAAGCGATGCCTGCGGTGTCGCGCCACAGCGGAGGAACTTCCAGGTGCAGCAGGCCACGCGGCAATTCGGCATCGCTGCTGTCGCAGCGGACGATGGCGCGGTTGTCGCGGCACCCATCAAGCAGGGAGACCACACGACGACCGACCAGCAGCGAGCTGGGCCACTCGATGCAGGCATTGGCCGCGTTGGCCGGGGTACAGACGGGGCTGCAGACTTCCAGCATCTGCGCGCGCACGCCCAGCGCCTGTGCTTCCTGGTGCACCACCTGCGCGTACATGCGCAGCGCGGCAGTGGTGATCGAGGTCTCGCCGTAGCCCGCCCATGGCTTGGCGTTGGCCGGGCTGCCGATCATCACGTAGCGGCGCGCATGCACGTTGTCCTGCAGCAGCGGCAGCAGGTGGCGCACGGCGTGCACGTGCGGCATCAGGTCGGCCTGCATCGCGCCCAGCAGCTCATCGCCGTTGCGGTCGATCACCCGGCCGCGACGGTAGGGGCCACCCATGGCCGCGATCACGGCGGCCAACGGACGCGGGCGCTGCGCGATGCGTTCGGCCAGCGCGCGTGCCGAGCCGTCATCGCTGAGCGAACCCAGCAGCGTCTCCAGTCCGGGCTCATCCGCGAACTGCTCATGCAGCGCGGCCAGCCGGCCCGGATCGCGGCCCACCACCAGCACCGGGCTGCCGGCTTCCAGCAACGCGCCGACCACGCCCTGGCCGACGGCACCGGTACCACCAAGGACCAGGACTTCGGGCGTCAGTATCCCATTCACGGGACATTTCCTCCCAAATCCGGGATAGTCCCGATTCGACGCAGGCGGTCGCCCTTGTGTGGGACCAGGCGGATGGCACCGCCACGCTGCTGACGCATGGGCGCGGTAAACTCACGAAAGTCCTTGTGTACCAAGGAACTCGGACGGGCTTCGACGGTCATCGCCAGGTCCAGGGTGTTCTGGCCGGCGTTCCGGAGTCGGGCAAGAATGTTGCGCAGGCTCATGGCGGACGGGCTCCAATTAACGAATGGCGCCACGATAGACCTCAAACCTTTACTTGATTAGTCCTGATTAAGGGGAATAATCATCCCGCACCCGGTCCAATCATTCTGTCACGATTGTCCCATCCCCGACGTCCAGGACCCCCGACCATGTCGCACGATCTCAACGAGACGCTGATCTTCGTCAAAGTGGTCGAGCAAGGCAGCTTCATTGCCGCTGCCAAATCGCTCGGCCTGCCCAAGACCACGGTCAGCCGCAAAGTGCAGGAGCTGGAAACGCGCCTGGGCGCGCGCCTGCTGCACCGGACCACGCGCCGCCTCGGCCTGACCGAAGCCGGTTCGATCTATCACGAGCACTGCCAGCGCATCGCGCGCGAGCTGGAAGAAGCCGAGAGCGCGGTGAGCCAGCTGCAGTCCGGCCCGCGCGGCTGGCTGCGCTTCACTGTGCCCTACTCGATCGGCATCACCTGGATTGCGCCGCTGCTGGGCCAGTTCCATGCGCAGTATCCAGAGATCCGCCTGGACATGCACATGGGCAACGAGAAGCTGGACCTGATCGCCGGTGAAGCGGACCTGGCGCTGCGCGTGGGTGCCCTGCCCGATTCCAATCTGGTCGCGCGCAAGCTGGGCAGCCTGCGCACGCAGGTGTTCGCCAGTCCGGCCTACATTGAGCGCTATGGCGAACCGCTGCATCCAGAAGAGCTGCAGTTCCATCGCATCCTGGCGATGCGCAAGCCGTACCATACCGGCAACTCGCCGCGCTTCACCTGGCAGCTGGGCGAGAACGGGGGCGAACTGCGCGACTTCCCGGTCACCCCGCTGATGACCGCCAACGACATGTCTGCGTTGAATGGTGCATTGGTCTGTGGCGAAGGCCTGCTGCTGACCGGTGATGTGATGGCCAAGCCGTTCGTCGAATCGGGCATGGTGCGCCGCGTGCTGGCCGGCTGGACCGGCCCGGAAGTGGACTTCAATGCCGTATTCGCCGGCGGCCGCCTGGTCTCGCCGAAGGTGCGTGCGTTTGTCGACTTCCTGGTCGAGAAGCTCAACTTCGATGCCAACTACATGCTGGCGCAGTGCCCCGGCGCGAAGCTGGCGCAGCAGCAGAAGGCACAGGAAGATGCCGCGCTGGAGAACAGTGGCAAGCGGATACTGGAGAAGGTGGCCGCTTCGGCGGCATGACCGGCTCTACATACGCAATCGGTGTGCCGAGCAGGCTCGGCACCTACAAAAATGCCGCCTGCAAGGGCGGCATTTTCGTTCCGGCTGTGTGGCTTTCGGTAGATGCCGACCTTGGCCGGCGCCGTTCGGAGAAGCCGCGACCGGGAACGCTATCGGTGTGCCGAGCAACGCTCGGCACCCACAAAAATGCCGCCTGCAAGGGCGGCATTTTCGCTCCGGCCGATGGCCGGACCGGCTCAAGCAGTAACGCTACGCGTTATTGCTTGAGCGGAATCACGCGAATCTCGACGCGGCGGTTCTTGGCACGGCCGGCGTCGGTGCTGTTGTCGGCAATCGGGTACGACTTGCCGGCGCCCAGCGTTTCGATACGCACGCTCTGCACGCCCTGGCCGATCAGGTACTGCGCGACCGAGTCGGCGCGTTCCTTCGACAGGCGGTTGTTGACCGCGTCGCTGCCGATGCTGTCGGTGTGGCCAACCACCTCGATCATGGTCTGGTTGTACTCACGCAGCGTACCGGCCACGCCATTGAGCGAGCCATAGAACTGCGGCTTCAGGGTCGCCTTGCCGAAGTCAAAGGTAATGCCGTCCGGGAGGTTCAGCATGATGTTGTCGCCCTGGCGCTGCACATCGATGCCGGTGTTGGCGGTGCGCTCGCGCAGTGCGCGTTCCTGGCGATCCTGGTACTGGCCGACGGCGGCACCGCTGAGTGCGCCGATACCGGCACCTATCAGCGCGTGCTGGCGCCGCTCGGTAGCACTGTCGCCGGTCAGCAGGCCGGCCGCCACGCCGATGGCGGTACCGATCAGCGCGTTGCGGCCGGTCCGGTTCTGCTGTTCGGTCGGGTTGCCGTACTGGTCACTCTGCACATAGGAGCCGCCGGTGGCGCAGGCCGACAGGACGGCCGCACTCATCAGGGCCAGTGCGACGTTGCGGGTGGTGTTGCGGATCATGAGGTTCTCCTTGGTTTCCGGTCGGCCGGCGGCTTGCGGGCGCAGAGAGGATAAACAGCCGAATGCGATGTCGGGATGATGATCCGGTGCGCCGACAGGGCCGCGTTCAGCTAACTGACCGGATCGCTCGGGTCACCCTTTACCCCGCCCCCGACTGGCGGTATGCCGCCAGCGCAGCATCGCGGCCCTCTGCCAGGTCCACCATCGGCGTGCGTGGGTAGTCAGGCGCGTGTGCGGCCAGGAGCAGAGGATGCTGCCACGGCGCAAACCGCGCCTTCACCGGCAGCGCCGCCAGCTCGGGCACCCAGCGGCTGATGTAGCGGGCCTGCGGATCGAACTTCTCGGCCTGGGTGACCGGGTTGAACACCCGGAAGTACGGCGCGGCATCGGCGCCGGTCCCGGCCACCCATTGCCAGCCCATCGTGTTGTTGGCCAGATCGGCATCGACCAGGGTGTCCCAGAACCAGCGCGCGCCATGCAGCCAGTGCGCGCGAAGGTGCTTGCACAGGTAACTGGCCACGATCATCCGAACCCGGTTATGCATGTAGCCGGTGTGCCACAGCTCGCGCAGTCCGGCATCAACGATCGGCACGCCGGTGTTGCCGCGCTGCCAGTCGTGCAGTTGCGCTGCAGTCGGCGCCGCCCAGGGGAAGCGGTCAAAACGCGGATTGAGGTTGTCCGTGGGCGTCTTCGGAAAGTGATGCAACAGGTGGTAGGCGAAATCACGCCAGCCCAGTTGCCGCAGATAGCCGTCGATGTCGGCATCGGTGCCGGCACTGCGCAGTCTTTCCAGCGCATGCGCGATGCGCCACGGTGCGATCTCACCGAAATGCAGGTGCGGCGACATCCGCGAGGTGCCCACGCGATCGGGCAGGTCTCGCTGCTCGCGGTAACCGCGCAAGGCGCCGTCCTCGAACACCGACAGCGTCTCCAGCGCACCGGCTTCGCCCGGCTGCCAGTGCTCCCAGAAGCCGGTATCCCAATCCAGCGTCGGTGCAAGCTGGAGATCATCAAGTGCAAGGCCGTCGACCGCGTGTGTCGCCAGTGCTTCCGGTGCGGCCTGCAGCGCCGGCAGGCGCCAATGACTGAGCACGTTGCGCCAGTACGGCGTGAACACCTTGTACGGCTGTCCCTGCTGGGTGGCGATGTCCCAGGGCTCGAACAACAGGCTGCCATTGCAGCTCTGCGCGTCGACGCCCTGCTCGCGCAGCGTGCGCTTGATGGTGGCGTCGCGAGGCTGGGTGGCCGGCTCGTACTTGCGGTTCCAGTACACCGCCTCGGCGCCGGTCTGCTCGATCAGCAACTGCAGGGCCGGCAGGCTGTCACCACTGCGCAGCACCAGCGACGAGCCGCGCGTACGCAGGTCGGCATCCAAGGCACCCAGTGAACGGTGGCGCCACGCATCGGAGGCGGCACCCGGCGTCCACTCCCCCTCTTCGTGCGGCGCGTGGATGTAGACCGGCACCACATGGTGACCGGCGTCCAGCGCGGCATGCAGGGCCGGATTGTCCTGCAGCCGCAGATCACGGCGGAACCATACCAACGCTACCGACACAGGCACTGCCTTCGTTGTGGAAGGCGCACATGATAGCCAGCGGTGGTGAAGGAGATGCGCGCGCCCGGCCATCCAGGCATGGCGTGGGTCTACTGCTTGAATCGCTCCATCGCTTCACTGATCAGCCCGCGCGCCTCGGCGGCGTTGCCCCAACCGTTGAGCTGCACCGGGTTGCGCCCGGCCGGCAGGTCCTTGTAGACCCGGAAGAACGCTTCGATGCGCTGTCTTTCGATCTCCGGCAGATCGGCCAGGTCGCGGATGTTGGCGTAGGTCGGGTCAACCTTGTCGGTCGGCACGCCGATGATCTTCTCGTCGTGCTCGCCGCCGTCGATCATCTTCAGGTAGCCGATCGGCCGGAAGCGTACGATCACGCCCGGATGCAGGGGTTCACGGGTCAGCACCAGCGCGTCCAGCGGATCGTTGTCGCCAGCCAACGTGCGCGGCATCGAACCGTAGTTGGCCGGATAGGCGACCGGCATCGACTGGAAGCGGTCCACATGCACCAGGCCGTCTTCCTTGATCTCGTACTTGGTGAAGCTGCCGGCCGGAATCTCCACCGCCAGATTCACTTCCTGCGGGGCTTCCCTTGGTTGGGCCACCAGGAACGGATGCAGCACGGTATCGGAAGCGGTCACCGCACTGGTCAGCAACAGCAGAGCGGCGCCAATGGCAGCGAGAGGAAGGATGCGACGGGGCGTGGTCATCGGCGTGTCCTCATTCCCAGCAGCGATCGGCGCGACCCTTGGCGGTCTGCGCACGCGGGCAGTCGCGCGGTGCGATGCGGCCTTCGGTCAGCTCCATGCGCTGTTTTCCCCCCTTGGCATCGCGGCGCAGTTCGAAGGCATCGTAGAGACGGCCGGTCACGGTGCGTGCTTCATAGCGCAGGCGCTGCGGGTCGATGTTCAACACCTGGAACAACTGGGTGTCTTCGGCCACCGGATCCATCGTCTTTCGTGCCTCGTCGGAGAGACGGTACTGCTTCGGCCCCGCCACGGTCACCACGTACTGCGGCGTTGCGGCCTGCCCCTCGCCACGGCGGCCATAGGTGTGGTCGTGGCCCTGCAGCACCAGATCGACGTTGTGGCGGCGTACCACCGGCAACAGCGCGTCACGCAACGCGGCGTTCTCGCGCCCTTCGCGCGGCGAGTAGAACGGCTGGTGCAGCAACACGATGGTCCACGGCTGCGGATTGCCGGTCAGCACCTTGTCCAGCCATTGTGCCTGTGCCTTGGCCGTGCCGAGGTCGAGTGCCGAAGTGCCATCGACCACGGCCACGCGCACGCCCTGCGCATCGAACCAGTAGCTGGTCTGCTGCGCGGCGCTGGCGCCATTGCCCGGCAGCGCAAACGTCACCGGCCAATGCTTGCCCAGCACGCGGCGTTCCTGCGGGGTGTCCTCGAACTCCTCGAAATACTCGTGGTTGCCGATGGCCGGGGCCACCAGGGTTTCCTGCGCCAGCCAGCTGGTCGCAGCAAACCACTCGCCCCACTCACTGTCATCCATGTTGTCGCCGCCGCTGACCAGGTCGCCGGCAAACAGGCTCATGCGCGCCTGCGGTGCGGCCTTCTGCGCGGCGCGCACTACCCGGCTGACATGGCTGACGTTCTTGTTCTGGGTATCACCGAAGTACAGCAGGGTCAGCGGCTGGTCGGCCGCGGCCAGTGTGCGCAACTGGTTCCAGGCGCTCCAGCTGCCGTTGCCCTGCACGCGGTAGACGTACTGGGTATCCGGCTGCAGGCCGCTGATGTCGGCGCGATGATGATGCGACAGACCATTCTCGGTCTGTAGCGAACGGGTCGTTGCGCGCACCTGGCGGATGCCCTCGATGGCCGGCGAATCTCCGGCGAGGGCAATCTCCAGCAGCGGTGCCTGCACGCTGCCGTCGGTACGCCAGGCGACAGCGAATCCATGGCTGGGATCGACCGCCGGCGAGGCGACGATGCGGTCAGGTACCGTCGTTGCTGCGTAGTGGCGGCTGCCCGCCGGCACCTGGGTATTCGGTTCGGCCGCTGCGAACGACAGCGACGGCAGCGCCAGCAGCAAGCTCAGCGCCAGCGTACGCATCACGCAGTGCCCGCTCATGCGCCACACTCCAGCGGCAGCGCCAACTGCTTGGCGATGCTCTCCCAGTCGAACGCAACCACGCCCTGGTCGTCGTGCACGGCATACAGCGCACCGTGCGGGAAGCGCACGCTGGCTTGCTGCATCATCCAGATGCCATCGGTGTTGGCCACGGTATTGCCCTGGAACGCACCGACCGGCTTCAGCGTATGCCGGTCGAACAGGTGGAACACGCTGCGCTGCTTGCCCTGTTCGGTAGTGATCCACCAGCCGTCCTTGCCACAGGTGCGCAGGGTCACGCCTTCGGCCTGGGCCTTGAACACGTCGCGACCGAAGGTGGTACCGGTGAAGCGACCTGACAGGGTGTAGACCTTGAACTCGCTGGCGTAGCTCTCGTCCTCTTCGGCGATCAGCAGGCGGTCGTTCTCGGGATCGCCCCAGATCGACTCGACCACGCGCAGCGCTCCCGCCTCGGTGGTATCGCCGATGCTGGCCACCCGCTTCGCGTCGACCTTCTCACCATTGCGGGTCACGTGATACTGGCGCACGCGCTTGTCCAGCTCGGCCAGCGGCGGCAGGATGTCACGCCCCTGTGCATCCTCGCCGTTGTCCCAGGAGTCGGTGACGTAGACGCTGTAGCCATCGGCACGACGGTCGACCCACAGTCCGTAAGGCTTGCGCAGGTCGTCCGCAGCGAACGTCGCCAACGGCGTGAAGTCCGGCAGGCGCAGTACCTGCACGCGGTGATTGTCGCGCTCCACGATCCACAGCAGGTCGTCGATCACCGCGATACCGTTTGGGCGGTCGAACTGCCCCGGTGCGGTGCCGCTGCTGCCGACGTCACGCAGGTGCTGTCCGGTGCTGCCGTCGTAGACCACCAGCTTGTCGGTAGCCTTGGCGGTGGCGATCAGCCACAGTGCGCCGTCCGGTGCGCGCCAGGCCGCCGGCGAGTCGATGTTGTCAGCCGGGGTCATCGGCGAAAGGAAGGCCTCGGCGATGGTGGTCACCACGCGCTCGCCCCCGGCGGCCGGCGCGGCCGCTCCCGCAACCGGATCGCTGCCGGTGGCCGGCGTGCAGCCGGCGACCAGCGTAGCTGCCAGCGCGGCGGCCAGGACGGTGACGCCACGCCCCATCACAGCGCCACCTTCAGGCCCAGCGCATAGGTGCGGCCGTACTCTTCCATCTGCAGGGTGCGCGAACGGGTGCCCTGGTACAGCTCCAACGGCTTGTCCAGCAGGTTCTGCGCTTCGAAGTAGACGCTCACGCGCGGGGTGAACCTGTAGTCAAGCGAGAAATCGAGCTGGGTATTCGGCGCAACGTAGATATCGAACGCGCGGCCCTTGCCGATGCTGTCCAGGTACTCGCTGCGGTACACGGCCGCCAGGCGCGTGCTCAAGCCGTACTTCTCATAGCCGATGTGCGCGCTGTAGACGTGCTTGGAGGCGCGTGGCAGGGTGAAGTCCTCGCCCGCACGGTCCTTGATGCCGGCATCGAACTTCGTATCCAGCCAGGTGCCACTGGCGCCGACCAGCAGGCCATCCAGGCCGTCCGGCAGGAAGGCCAGCTGCTGCTGCCAGTTGAACTCCGCACCACGCACGGTGGCCTTGCGTCCATTGATCGGCTGCGTCACATCGAATCCACCGTAGGCCGGATCATTGGTGCGCACGGTTTCGACAATGTAGCCATCGATCGACTTGTGGAACAGCCCCAGCGAAACGATGCCGCTGCTGCCGATGTACTTCTCCACCGACAGGTCGATGTTCTTCGACTCGTACGGATCCAGTTCCGGGTTGCCCAGGCGTACTTCCTCGTCACCGCGGCTGTAACCCACGCGCGGCGAGACGTCGCCGAAGGACGGGCGCGATACGGTCTTGTTGGCCGAGGCGCGCAGCACCCAGTCATCAGCCGCGTCATAGCGCAGGTGCAGGCCCGGCAGCACGGTGGTGTAGCTGCTGTTGGCCACGCGCGGGGTGACGGTGAAGCTGCGGCCGTTGGCGGCCACGTCCACCTGGTTGCCGATCGCCTTGAAGCGGGTGTTCTCCACGCGCACGCCGCCGATGATGCGCAGCGCACCCACGTCCCAGGTACCCATGGCGTAGCTGGCGAAGATGTCCTCGCTGGCCACGTAATCCTCTTCCAGGGACGTCATCGCATTGCCGCCGACGTCCTGCGGGCGGGCGCTGTACTGGCTGCCATTGGCCGCCCAGAAGGCACGCATCGCAGCCGAATCCATGCCGTCGCCGAAGTTGCCGTGGCGATGTTCGGGCGAGGAGGTGGTCCAGCCCGCCAGCGCCACCTTCGGGCCGACGCGCAGTTCGCGCTCGTCCACATTGACGTCGCGGTCGCGCCAGCGGCCCAGCAGGCCGAATTTGATGCTGCTGCTGTCGCCGTCGAAGCGCACGTTGACCTGCGCGCTGTGCTCCTTGTCGTTCACCTGCTTGGGCGAAAGCACGAAGCGGTCGAACGCGTAGTTGCTGTTGTCCAGCCACTGCGGATTGTCGAAGCTGTAGCTGGGCAGGCGGCTGCTCTGGTCCAGGCTGCCGTTGAACGCCTTGCCGTTGAGCTTGAAACGCGCCTCCATCTCGTCGTTCACGCGCTCTTCGGTACGGGTGTAGCCGATCCGGTAATCGACCACGGCGTTGGTCAACTTGTTCTCGCCGCCCAGGCTGGCCGCGAAGGTGTTTTCCTTCTTGGTGCGGTAGCGCATGCGCTTGTCGATCGAATCCTTCGGCATGCCATCCAGGCGGTACTGGTCGGTGCCGGTCTTGACCATCTTCGCGTCGTCGAAGTTGAAGATCACGCGCTGGCGGGTCTCCGCATCGTCGAACTGGCTGTACAGCGTGCGCAGGTAGTACCGGCTGTCTTCGTCCGGCCGCCAGTCGAGGTTGAGGTTGGCGCCGATGCGCTTGCGCTCGATCTCGTACTTGCGGTGCTGCAGGTTGATCGCGGTCACGTCACCGGGGGCGGCATCGTCCTCGCCGTCGTACTCCACTTCGGTGTTGTCCGACTCGAACCTGCGCTTCTGGTAGTTCACGCCCAGCGCCACGCCGAAGGTGTCGTTGAACACTTCGCTGTAGTTGAAGGCCGCCTTCGGGCTGGTCTCGCCGGACAGCTGCTGGTGACTGCCCTCGATCTTGCCACGCAGGCTGCGACCGTCGCGGTCGAAGGCCGAGGCCGATTCCACCAGCACGGCACCACCGATGGCATCACCGGGCATGTCCGGGGTCGGCGACTTCACCACGCGCAGGCGTTCGGTGGAATCGGACGGGATCACGTCCAGCGGCGCGGCACGGCTGGAATCCTCCGGCGTGCCCACGGCGATGCCATCCACGCTGACGCTGTTGAGATTGGCATCCAGGCCACGGATCACCACGAAGCGGCCCTCGCCCTGGTCGCGGGTGACGCTGATGCCCGGCAGCCGCTGCAGCGACTCGGCCACGTTCTTGTCCGGGTACTGGCCCAGCGCATCGGAGGACACCGCGTCTTCGATGGCGTCGCTGCTGCGCTTGAGGTCGACCGCGCGGATCTGCGATTCGAGCTGGGCGCGCACCTCGATACGGTCAAGGTCGACCGCGTCGGCCGCCACGGCGCCGGTGGCGGCTACCGCCTGCTGCCCGGCGGCCTGCAGCGGTGCCGCAGCCCCCATTGCCAGGGTCAGGGCGATGGCAACGGCCAACGGAGTCTTGTTATGCACTGGGAATCCCCATTCCTGTTAAGAATGGGTCTGCACGGTATGTCCGCAAGATTGCATGGCCGTGACATGCGTCTGCACATTTCATGTACGCCGGCCCCGGGCCCGGTTTGGGCTTCGCCGCGCCAATCCGGCAAAATGGCGGCCTCTCTCCCTATTCCCCTTCCCGACCATGAAGATCGTCGAAGTGCGCCACCCGCTGGTGCAGCACAAGATCGGCCTGATGCGCAACGCTGCGCTCAGCACCAAGGATTTCCGCGAACTGGCCAACGAGCTGGGTACGCTGCTGGCCTACGAGGCCACCGCCGACCTGGATACCGAGCCGCACACCCTGGCCGGCTGGGCCGGCCCGGTGACGGTGCAGCGCATTGCCGGCGCCAAGATCACCGTGGTGCCGATCCTGCGTGCCGGCCTGGGCATGCTCAGCGGCGTGCTGTCGCTGATCCCGGCGGCCCGTGTCAGCGTGGTCGGCCTGCAGCGCGATGAAGAAACCCTGCAGCCGGTGCCCTACTTCGAGCGCCTGACCGGCCGGCTGGAAGAGCGCGACGCACTGATCCTCGACCCGATGCTGGCCACCGGCGGCACGCTGATCGCCACCATCGACATGCTCAAGCGCGCCGGCGCCCGTCGCATCAAGGGCATCTTCCTGGTGGCCGCGCCCGAAGGCATCGAAGCAGTGAAGGCCGTGCACCCGGACGTGGAAATCTACACTGCGGCCATCGATGCCCAGCTCAACGACAAGGGCTATATCCTGCCCGGACTGGGCGACGCGGGTGACCGCATCTTCGGCACCCGCGTCGGCTGATCCGGCGAACCGGGGTCGGATCCCTCTCCGCAGGAGAGGGCTCTGACCCGACAACCGTTCGCGGGCGCGCTTCGCCGCAGCACGTGAACGCCCGTGGACGCGGGTGTGGCCGACGCGTGATTCTTCACGTGGCCTTGCCGGCCGGAGGCGAATGCTCCGCGCACCCGCCACCCTTGGAGCTCGCGATGAAGGCCTCATTCCTGCTGGCCGCCGTCCTGCTGGCCGGCCTGCCCCTGGCTGCCAACGCCACCACCCCTCAGCAGCAACGCATGGCCGAATGCTCGGCCAAGAACAAGGGCTTGAAGGGGGATGCCTACAAGACCGCGCAGAGCTCCTGCCTCAGTGGCCAGGCCGCCGAAACCAAGCCGGTCAATACGCAGCAGGAACGCATGCGCAAGTGCAACGCTGAAGCGGGCGCGAAGAAACTGGCAGGCGATGCGCGCAAGACCTTCATGAGCAGCTGCCTGAAGGCGTCGTAACGACGAGTGATGCAGAGCCGAGCCCACGCTCGGCTCTGCCATTACCCCAGGGCGCGCGCCTTCAGCTCGCCCTGTTCGTGCAGGGTCACGAAACGTCCCTTGTCATCACGGCCCAGCTGCGCCAGCGCCACCTGCGGGTCGTGGGTGAAGAACAGCCGCACGTTGCGCGCCAGCTTGTCTTCAAGGAACTGCCGTTTCTCGTCGATCAGCAATTCGGCATTGCGGTCATAGCCCATGGTGATCGGCACGTGCACCCATGAACGACCTGGGATGAGGTCGGCACAGAACACCACGCCACCGTGCGGATCTTCCCCGGCGTGCGCGTGGCCAACGATCTCGGCCAGCATCAGCCCCGGCGTATGCCCATCGCTGTAGCTGAAGCGCACGCTGCGGCCGAGCGCCTTCGAGTACTCGCCATCCACCACTTCCAGGCGGCCACTGGCCTGCAGCAGGCCGGGCAGCTCAGGAATGAAACTGGCCCGATCGCGCGGGTGTGGCTGCACGGCGCGCTGCCAATGCTGCGCACCAACCACATAGGTTGCGTTGGGGAACAGCAGCTCGGGCTCACGCCCTTCGCTCCATGCGGCAAGCAGGCCACCGGCATGATCGAAGTGCAGGTGGCTGAGCACCACCACGTCGATGTCCTCGTGCTCGAAACCCGCTTCGCGCAGTGAATCGATCAGCACGTGCTGGCTTTCCTGCACGCCGTAGCGCTCGCGCATGCGCGGGTCGAAGAACGCACCGATACCGGTTTCAAACAGTACCGTCTTGCCTTCCAGCGGACTGGCAAGCAGCGCACGGCAGGCCAGCTCGATGCGATTGAGCTCGTCCGGAGCCGCCCATTTTTCCCACAACGCACGCGGCGCGTTGCCGAACATCGCGCCGCCGTCCAGGCGCTGCGAGTTTCCACGAATAGACCAGAGTTTCATGCGTCGATTATCGGCGCCGGACCGTTAAATAATCGCTAGAAAGGAAACAGGAAACCCCGCCGGTTGGCGGGGTCCTGGTGATCTGCGGATTGCCGGCCAGTGGCCGGCACCACCACATCAGTGGGCCGGCACGACCTGGGCACTGCCCACCGGATTGCGCGGGTCGCTGCCACCGAACAGCTTGTTCGCCTTGCGGTCCCATTCCACGGTCTGCAGGTTGCCCCACACGTGGCTGGAACCGCGACCGCCGGCGGCGACATTGCCCGGCAGGTCGATCCTGTGGCCCATTGCCTGCAGCTGCTTCACCGTCGCCGCGTCGAACGCATCGTCCTCGGCTTCGATCAGGTCCGGCAGCCACTGGTGGTGGTAGCGCGGCAGCGCGGCAACCTGCTGCGCGTCCAGGCCGGCGTCGTAGCCGAGGATGCCCAGCAGCACCATGGTGATGATGCGGCTGCCACCCGGGGTGCCCAGCACGATCACCTTGTCGCTGTTTTCCATGAAGGTCGGCGTCATCGAGCTGAGCATGCGCTTGCCCGGCTTCGGCGCATTGGCCTCGTAGCCCATCACGCCGAAGGCATTGGGCGTACCCGGCTTCAGCGCGAAATCGTCCATCTCGTTGTTCAGCAGCACGCCGGTGCCCTTGGGAATGAGCCCCGAGCCGTACAGCAGGTTGACGGTCTGGGTGGCGCCGACGCGGTTGCCGTCGCGGTCGATGATCGAGAAGTGCGTGGTCTCGTCGTCTTCCAGCGGCGTCGGGTTGCCCGACAGCAGGTCGCTGGGCGTGGCCTTTTCCGGATGGATGGTCGCGCGCAGGCCCTGTGCGTAGTCCTTGCTGGTCAGCACCTTCTGCGGGATCTGCACGAAGTCCGGATCGCCGAGGAAGAACGTACGGTCGCGGTAGGCACGGCGCATCGACTCCACCACCAGATGGGTACGGTGCGCCGGATCCATCTTCCTGATGTCCCAGCCTTCCAGGATCTGCAGCATGCTGGCCAGCGCGATGCCACCGGACGACGGCGGCGGCGCGGTGGTGATCTTCCAGCCGTTGTAGTTGAACACGATCGGCTCGCGCTGCTTCACGCGATAGCCGGCCAGCTCTTCGGCGGTCCACTTGCCACCGGCCTGCTTGACGCCCGCCAGCAACAGCTTTCCGGTCTGGCCCTTGTAGAAGCCGTCGAAACCTCCAGCGGCCAGGCGCTCCAGCGTCTGCGCCAGCTCCGGCTGCTTGAACAGGTCACCGCTGGCGATCGGCTTGCCGTTGCGCAGATAGACTTCACGCGTGCCGGGATAGCGCTCCATCACTTCACGGCGCGACGCGTAGCCCTTGGCCATGCGGTCGTACACCGGGAAGCCTTCGCGTGCGATGCGGATCGCCGGCTGCAGCGAGGCCGACAACGGCAGCTTGCCGTGCCGGGCCGACAGTTCGACCAGCGCCGCAGGCAGGCCGGGAATACCCGCCGACCAGGCACCGTTGACCGAGCGGTCGCGGTCCAGGTTGCCCTGCTTGTCGAGGAAGGCCTGCGGCGTGGCCGCCGCCGGTGCGGTCTCGCGTGCATCCAGCATCACGTCCTTGCCGGTGGCCGCGTCGTGCAGCAGGAAGAAGCCGCCGCCGCCGAGTCCGGAACTGATCGGCTCGACCACCGCCAGCGTGGACGACACCGCCACCGCAGCGTCGAAGGCGTTGCCGCCCTGCGCCAGGATGTCGATGCCGGCCTGGGTGGCCAGCGCATGGCCGCTGGCAATGGCTGCGCCGTCGGGGCGCTCGGCACGGGCCGGGCTGTCGGCCCAGGCCATCGGGCTCAGCAGCAGGCCGAGCAGCAACAGGGGGCGGACGATCAGCGTCTTCATTCGGATGGGGGCTCCGCATAGAGTTCGGGGTGATCGTGCTGCAGTTGGCGCAGCTTGGCCAGCAGCTGGTCTTCCGTTTCCACGATCTCCGGATCCGGGTCGATGCACTCGACCGGGCAGACGACCACGCACTGTGGCTCGTCGAAATGACCCACGCATTCGGTGCAGCGCGCAGGGTCGATCACGTAGATGGTTTCACCCATCGCAATGGCCTGGTTCGGGCAGGCCGGCTCGCAGACGTCGCAGTTGACGCAGAGCTCGTTGATTTTCAGCGACATGGCGATACTCCTCGCCCGCGCCTTGGGACAAAGGACCGGCCAGCGCGGGCGCGCGGGCCGGTCAGGTCATCAGCGGCGCCCTGGCAGGACGCCGCCCGGGCCATGCCGGAGCATGGCCGCCATGGCTCGGTATTACTTGGCTTCGACGAAAATGTACTCGGCACCGGTCGGCTGGATCGCAGCCTGCACGCGGGCGTTGTCGGCCGACTGGCCGATGAAGACGACGCGCACGCCCTTCATCGAATCCGGCGACACGTCCTTGAACACGGCCTGGATCATGTCAGCCATCTTGCCCGAGGCCGACGAACCGAAGGCCAGCATGTTGCCCGGCTGCACGCCACGGGCCACGGCCTGGGTCGCGCTCTCGGTCTGGCGCTCGTACTTGGCCTGGAAGTCCGGGTCCGATTCCGGGGAGAGGTAGTACAGGAACGGGCTGTTGGTGATGTTGCCCATGTTCTGGATCGCCACTTCCTGCAGGTACTTCTTCCAGCCGGCATCGTCGTCCTTGGACGGAGCGACCAGGGCCTGCTTGGCCTCGTCGACCGGAGCGGCCTCTTCCTTCTTGCAGGCGGTGAAGGCCAGGGCCAATGAAGCGATCAGCATCGCGCGCATGGTGGTGTTCATGGATTTCCTCCCGGAATGGTGCGTGGTGTTGTACGTGATGGGGTGCAGGTACGGCGGGCTTACGACTGTGCCGCCTTCGCTTCGCGGACCTTGCGCAGGGCTTCGAGCACCGCGGCCGGCACGAAACCGGACACGTCGCCGCCCAGGCGCGCGATCTCGCGGACCAGCGAGGACGAAATGAAGCTGTGCTGCTCGGCCGGGGTCAGGAACAGGGTCTCGACCTCGGGAATCAGGTGGCGGTTCATGCTGGCCATCTGGAACTCGTACTCGAAGTCGGACACCGCGCGCAGGCCGCGCAGCAGCACCCCGCCCTGGACCGAACGTACGAAATGGGCCAGCAGGGTATCGAAGCCGATGACTTCGACATTGCCATGGTGGGCCAGGGCGCCACGCGCCAGCTGCACGCGCTGTTCCAGCGGCAGCGCCGGGCCCTTCGACGGGCTCTGCGCCACGCCGACCACGACCTTTTCGAACAGCGGCGCGGCCCGGCTCACCAGGTCGATGTGACCGTTGGTGATCGGGTCGAACGTGCCGGGATAGACGGCGATGCGGCGGTTGGCCACGGTCATGGGCGGTAGCAGATGTTCAGATGAGGTCAAAGTGTAGCAGTGGCACGGCGGTACAGGGCAAAGCGCACCTCACGGGTGCCGCCCTCACGGTGCAGCAGCCAGCCCTGCGGCAGCACCGGCACGTGGCCGGCCGGCGACTCCAGGTACAGCCAGGCGTCGGCGGTCAGGTGCCGCGGCAGCTGGGCCAGCACGTCCTGCCACAGGCCATCGGCGAATGGCGGGTCGATGAACACCAGATCGGCCTGCTGCGCGGGCGCACCCTGCAGCCAGCGCAGGGCATCGGCCTGCACGACGCTGATCTGGTTGGTGGCCTGCAGCTTGGTCACCGCGGCGGTCAAATTACGCCCCAGCTGGGCATCGCGCTCGACCAGGGTGGCGTGGGCGGCACCGCGCGAGACGGCTTCCAGGCCCAGCGCGCCGCTGCCGGCGAACAGGTCCAGCACCCGCGCGCCGCCCAGCCTGGGCATCAACCAGTTGAAAAGGGTCTCGCGCACGCGATCGCTGCTGGGCCGCAGTCCCGGCAGGGTCGGCACCGGCAGGCGGGTATTGCGCCAGCGACCGCCGATGATGCGGACCTGGCCGTCATTGCCCCCGCGGCCGCTCACCGGCGCCCCCGGCGGGGTTCATTCGAGAAATTCAGCATGAGCGGGATTGTAGTTCGGCCGGGCGGCGCCCGGGGACGCGCCAACGCATGCGCGCTGTCGCTCCCACGCTTCGCTGCGCGAAACGCGGGCCCCAGTTACCAGCTTCCACACCCCCGCCGCTTCGCGGCCGCCCCCTGACTCAGGGGGGCTCCACCCCAGACGCGATCCGATGCTCGACATGCAGGCGGGGTCAGATCCGTTTTCCTGCGGAAAACGGATCTGACCCCATTGGATGTATCGATATCTGACAGATGTGCCGACCAACGGTCGGCACCTACCAACAGCCGAGTGAACCTGTCAGAGGCGGGGCGGTGGGGGGTTGGCGGGCCGGGGGGGCCCCGGGTTGCGCCCACGAGCCCCCCAGGGCGGGGTTTCGGCGGGGGCAGCCCACCCACCCCACCCCCCCCACCCAAGGAAATCCCCCCGTTGCGATTTGTGTTTCTGTTTCTTAGGCCGCTGCACGTGCAGGGCTGCAAACCCAGCCGCCCAACACCATTAATTATGGTCAAAAATAACTACCCCAATGCGAGGCCCCACCC